>JAUCEP010000002.1:3575000-3802500 GCA_030348875.1 Ureibacillus composti | reverse complement strand
AAGCTGTGGATTGACATCTACGATGTCAGTGGTAGGAGAGCGTTCTAAGTGCGTTGAAGTCAGACCGGAAGGACTGGTGGAGCGCTTAGAAGTGAGAATGCCGGTATGAGTAGCGAAAGATGGGTGAGAATCCCATCCACCGTATGACTAAGGTTTCCTGAGGAAGGCTCGTCCGCTCAGGGTTAGTCGGGACCTAAGTCGAGGCCGATAGGCGTAGACGATGGACAACAGGTTGATATTCCTGTACCACCTCCCCGCCGTTTGAGTAATGGGGGGACGCAGTAGGATAGGGTAAGCGCGCCGTTGGTTGTGCGCGTCCAAGCAGTAAGGCGTGGAAGTAGGCAAATCCGCTTCCTGTAACGTTGAGCTGTGATGGCGAGCTCGTATGAGCGAAGTTCCTGATTTCACACTGCCAAGAAAAGCCTCTAGCGAGGCGGGAGGTGCCCGTACCGCAAACCGACACAGGTAGTCGAGGAGAGAATCCTAAGGTGTGCGAGAGAACTCTCGTTAAGGAACTCGGCAAAATGACCCCGTAACTTCGGGAGAAGGGGTGCTCTTGAGGGTGAAAGCCTTCGAGAGCCGCAGTGAATAGGCCCAGGCGACTGTTTAGCAAAAACACAGGTCTCTGCAAAACCGTAAGGTGACGTATAGGGGCTGACGCCTGCCCGGTGCTGGAAGGTTAAGAGGAGTGGTTAGCGCAAGCGAAGCTGCGAATTGAAGCCCCAGTAAACGGCGGCCGTAACTATAACGGTCCTAAGGTAGCGAAATTCCTTGTCGGGTAAGTTCCGACCCGCACGAAAGGCGTAACGATCTGGGCACTGTCTCAACGAGAGACTCGGTGAAATTATAGTACCTGTGAAGATGCAGGTTACCCGCGACAGGACGGAAAGACCCCGTGGAGCTTTACTGTAGCTTGATATTGAATCTCGGTACAACTTGTACAGGATAGGTAGGAGCCTGAGAAACGTGAGCGCCAGCTTGCGTGGAGGCGTCGGTGGGATACTACCCTGGTTGTATTGAGGTTCTAACCCGTACCCCTTATCGGGGTAGGAGACAGTGTCAGGTGGACAGTTTGACTGGGGCGGTCGCCTCCTAAAAGGTAACGGAGGCGCCCAAAGGTTCCCTCAGAATGGTTGGAAATCATTCGTAGAGTGTAAAGGCACAAGGGAGCTTGACTGCGAGACCTACAAGTCGAGCAGGGTCGAAAGACGGGCTTAGTGATCCGGTGGTTCCGCATGGAAGGGCCATCGCTCAACGGATAAAAGCTACCCCGGGGATAACAGGCTTATCTCCCCCAAGAGTCCACATCGACGGGGAGGTTTGGCACCTCGATGTCGGCTCATCGCATCCTGGGGCTGTAGTCGGTCCCAAGGGTTGGGCTGTTCGCCCATTAAAGCGGTACGCGAGCTGGGTTCAGAACGTCGTGAGACAGTTCGGTCCCTATCCGTCGTGGGCGTAGGAAATTTGAGAGGAGCTGTCCTTAGTACGAGAGGACCGGGATGGACACACCGCTGGTGTACCAGTTGTCTTGCCAAAGGCATCGCTGGGTAGCTATGTGTGGACGGGATAAGTGCTGAAAGCATCTAAGCATGAAGCCCCCCTCAAGATGAGATTTCCCATTACATTAGTAAGTAAGATCCCTCAAAGACGATGAGGTAGATAGGTTCGAGGTGGAAGTGTGGCGACACATGGAGCTGACGAATACTAATCGATCGAGGACTTAACCAAAATCTTGAATGCATTCAATGTCTTTATCCAGTTTTGAAAGAATAATAAATTATGAACTATAAAAGTGTTGCAAACACTTAGTAATATGGTATAATTATTAATGTCTTTCTAATAATAGGTCTAGTGATAATGGCAAAGAGGTCACACCCGTTCCCATACCGAACACGGAAGTTAAGCTCTTTAGCGCCAATGGTAGTTGGGGGCTTCCCCCTGTGAGAGTAGGACATCGCTAGGCTTATAAATAATAATATTCCGAAGTAGCTCAGTGGTAGAGCAACCGGCTGTTAACCGGTTGGTCGTAGGTTCGAGTCCTACCTTCGGAGCCATGCTTCTTGGAGAGTTGTCCGAGCGGCCGAAGGAGCACGATTGGAAATCGTGTAGGCGGGTAACACTGTCTCAAGGGTTCAAATCCCTTACTCTCCGCCAGATAAGACAACATTAGTGTTTGGCCCGTTGGTCAAGTGGTTAAGACACCGCCCTTTCACGGCGGTAACACGGGTTCGAATCCCGTACGGGTCACCATTTGAAATTAAGAATTATCCAGTTGGAGGATTAGCTCAGCTGGGAGAGCACCTGCCTTACAAGCAGGGGGTCGGCGGTTCGAGCCCGTCATCCTCCACCATATAAAAAATATGGTACAATTAAATTATTCTAATAGTATTATCGCGGGGTGGAGCAGTGGTAGCTCGTCGGGCTCATAACCCGAAGGTCGCAGGTTCAAATCCTGTCCCCGCAACCAAATGGTCCCGTGGTGTAGCGGTTAACATGCCTGCCTGTCACGCAGGAGATCGCCGGTTCGATCCCGGTCGGGACCGCCATTTTAAATGGGTCGGTAGCTCAGTTGGTAGAGCATTAGATTGAAGCTCTAAGTGTCGGCGGTTCGATTCCGTCCCGACCCACCATTTTAAAAAACAATAACATCTTTTTATAAATTTGCCGGTTTAGCTCAGCAGGTAGAGCAACTGACTTGTAATCAGTAGGTCGTGGGTTCGATTCCTATAGCCGGCACCATTTGTTTGGAGGGGTAGCGAAGTGGCTAAACGCGGCGGACTGTAAATCCGCTCCTTCGGGTTCGGCGGTTCGAATCCGTCCCCCTCCACCATTTTTATAGGGGCATAGTTCAACGGTAGAATAGAGGTCTCCAAAACCTTTGGTGTGGGTTCGATTCCTACTGCCCCTGCCATTTATATAATAACTTAATTATGGCGATTGTGGCGAAGTGGTTAACGCACCGGATTGTGGTTCCGGCATTCGTGGGTTCGATTCCCATCAGTCGCCCCATCCTTAACTTAAGTTATTTAAAAAAATATGATATAATGGCGATTGTGGCGAAGTGGTTAACGCACCGGATTGTGGTTCCGGCATTCGTGGGTTCGATTCCCATCAGTCGCCCCATTTAATTCATAATTATTAATTTTCAATCATATTATTGGGGTATAGCCAAGCGGTAAGGCAACGGATTTTGATTCCGTCATGCCCAGGTTCGAATCCTGGTACCCCAGCCATTCATGCGGAAGTAGTTCAGTGGTAGAACACCACCTTGCCAAGGTGGGGGTCGCGAGTTCGAACCTCGTCTTCCGCTCCAAAACAACGGCGGCATAGCCAAGTGGTAAGGCACGGGTCTGCAACACCCTTACCACCGGTTCGAATCCGGTTGCCGCCTCCATATTTTTATTATTCGGTATTACCGAATTTTTTTTCTTTTATTTGCCGGTGTGGCGGAATTGGCAGACGCGCACGACTCAAAATCGTGTTCCTTCTGGAGTGTCGGTTCGACCCCGACCACCGGTATTTTTATTTTAAAATGAAACACCCACAAGCATTGTTAAATCAATGATTGTGGGTGTTTTTGTTTTACCAGAACGATATGTTTATCAAAGAAATTGCAGACAACCTCATTGCTATAAGAAGTTGTCCACCCCACGAAATATAGACTGAAACTGAAACTCAGGCTCTTCTAACTAATATGCTTTCTAAACACTTTTATTAACCGCCTGTACCGCCAATTAAATTAGGTAAAAACATAATAAATGGCTCTGCAAACATAAAGACAAATAACAATAAGATTAAGGCAATGGTAAATGGAAGGGTTGATTTAGCAACTTGTTCTAAAGTTAATCCACTAATAGCACTTGCAACGTTAAGGTTATCTCCAACGGGTGGAGTTAAGAAACCAATTTCTGCTGCTAAGATCATGACAATTCCGAAGTGTACCGGATGCATTCCTAATTCCGTTACAACAGGTAATAAAATCGGAGCCAATAAAATAATACCTGCTAACGTCTCCATAAACATACCTATAAACACAAGTAGAACCACTATTGCACAGAGAATAACCCATGACCCTACAGGTAGAGATGTTAAATAATCTGCAATTAAAACAGGAATTCTCTCGATCGTAAGAATTCGACCATAAGTAGAAGCAGTCGCTATAATAATAAGAATTATTCCAGAAATTAAAGTTGTTTGTTTAAATAAATTAACGGAATCTGACCATTTAATTTCCTTATAAATAAATATCCCTAAAAACGCACTATAGGCCACTGCTATACCTGCTGCTTCTGTTGGAGTAAATACTCCTCCGTAAATACCACCTAGTACAACAATTGGCATTAAAAGTGTCCATTTTGCTTCATTAATATAATTTAAGCGCTCTTTCCAAGTAGCTTTTTTTCCCGATCCAATAAAACCTTTCTTTTTTGAGATAAAGTAACTTAACGACCAAAGTAAAGCTGCGATAAATAAACCTGGTACGACACCAGCAATGAATAAATCGCCAATAGAAGTGTTTGTCGTGATACCATAAATTATTAATGGAATACTTGGTGGGATAATAATTCCGAGAGTACCCGCTGAAGCCACTACACCCGAACTAAACCCAGCATCGTACTTTTCTTTTACCATTGCTGGAATCATAATTCCCCCGATTGCTGCAACCGTTGCAGGACCCGATCCACTAAGTGCTGCAAAAACTGTACAAGCTAAAATTGCAACTCCGGCAAGCCCCCCTGTATAGTGACCAACAAATGACTTTGCGACATCAATCAGTCTTCTAGAAAGACCCCCATGTTCCATAATTAACCCTGCAAAAACGAATAATGGTACCGCCATTAAGGCATAGGAATCTACTGTCGTAAACATACCTTGAGCAATGAACTGCAATGGCATTTTTTCAGTGATAAATAAAGTTAAAACAGAGGAAATACCAAGTGCAAACGCAATAGGAACACTAAGAAGCATTAAAATGATAAAACTTCCAAATAAAATTAGAGTAGCCATACTCTCACCCCCTCATTAAATTAATGGCTTTCTTTAAATCTCTTTAATTCAATAAAGCTATTGATAATATGTTGGGAAACTCTAAATGTCATTAGTAATGCTCCCAGTGGTAATCCAAGGTATACAATATACATTGGAATTCGGTTAGCAGGTGATACTTGTCCTAAATTAAATTGGTTAATTACAGTTTGGATACTATAGTAATCTACAAATAGTAGAAAGGCGATCCAACAAAGTAGGGCAATGATTTTAAGGATTTGGCTATAAACTGGAGAAATTTTATGGAGTAAATTAACTAAGAAGTTGAATTTAACATGTCGTTGATATCTTACTGCGTATGCCGCACTTGTATAAACAAACCAAACAAATGCATATCTTGATAATTCCTCTGACCATGTCAATGACTCATTAAAGATATATCGCATGACAACTTGGAAAACACATAAAATTGAAAAGAAAATTAATAAAGTTGCAGATAAGTAAGTTTCAATATGTTCATCCAAGTGTTTATAAAGTTTCATAAATTTGCCTCCTTTACACATTAAATTAAAATTACACCCAGAAATTAGTGACTAAGATTTAATATAGTCTTTTCATTCTGGGTGATCATTCTAAATCATTATTATTTTTTTATAGCTTCTAGGAATTTTTCATTACCAGTCGCCTCAAGTAATTGAATTAACTTCTCTTTATCAACTTCATCTGCATGCTTTTCATAAAACGGTACGGCAGCTTCAATCCATGCATTATATTCTTCTTCAGATAAGTCTCTAAAAATAGCACCTTCTTCTTCTAGTTTTGTTCTTAGCTCAGCATCAAGGTCACTATTTAAATCTCTTAAATATTTAACAGAATCATTGATAGAAGATTGAATAATCTCTTGGTCTTCTTTAGATAGGCTATTAAAGAAATCTTTGTTCATGATATAGATTTCAGGATCGTAAATATGACCTGTTGTAGTAATATATTTACTAACTTCATGGAATTTCCCTGAATGGATCAGTCCAAGTACGTTCTCAACTCCATTTACAACACCTGAAGATAAACCTGTAAACACTTCAGTGAAAGCTAATGGTGTAGGATTTGCCCCTACTTCTTTCCAAAAAGCAATATGCATAGGTACTTCCATCGTGCGAAGTTTCAGTCCTTTAATATCAGCTGGAGTAACGATTTCACCTTTGTTGTTAGACAAATGTCTATAGCCAAGTTCGCCATAATTTAACCCAACAAGTCCGGCTTCTTCTAATCCTTTCAATAATTCTTGACCAAATTCTCCATCAACCACTTGGTGTGCTGTCTCTGCATCTTTAAAGATAAATGGAAAATCAAATACTTGTAATGCAGAAGAGAAGTTTGCAAGTACACCGACGGAAGGAGATGCCATTTGAATATTTCCTGCTTGTGTACTTTCTATCATTTCTCTTTCTCCACCTAGCTGACCATCAGGATAAATATCTACTTCAATTCTTCCATCTGATCGTTCTTCAACAAGTCTCTTAAATTCAAGAAAAGCTTTATGCTGAGTTGTTTCTGTTGAGACAACGTGCGCTGCCATAATTGTGATTTTATCTTTACTGCTACCACTATCTTTTGAAGCGTCAGCATTCGTACTTGATGTTGTATTCTTGTTACCCGAGCATGCTACCAGTGTTAAAGCTGTAAGAACTAATAGTAAAAAATAGATCCCTTTTTTCAACATTTATTTCCCCCTTAAAATTAAATTTCTTTACACTACTTTCAAAGCAGTGGCACCAATAGAAAGGCACTGCATTTAATGGTGTATCCTCGCTCCTTTCAATAAGTGTTGTATACAAAATATAATTACTCCAACTACCTGTGTGAGATACATAGTTTAGCACTTATTAATAATCTATTAAGAATACTACTGGAGTATGTACTAATTTTTTGATATGAATCTATAAGTCGATTGTCGACAGAGTAAGACAGTTTGATTTTTTCTAAATAAAATAATATGGTAATTCACCATTTCTATAATACGAACTAAAATTAATCATTAATACTACTAATGATTAATTTATTTAGGTCTAATAAACCTCGGATTTAATGAAAAAGTAGTTAGTATCACCTTAATAAAGTAAGGACTATTGGTGATTTTAGTATTACATACTAAAAGGTAATATTAGATTTAGGTATAATGGCATGACCACACATCTGTAATTATCCCATATTATGTTTTGCGTTAAATCAATTATTACAATGGGGCATAAGTTTAATGGAAGCAAAATAATTTAAGAAAACTTACTTGTATTAAAGCTTGGTATTTCAAGAAGTATTACATTTCTTAGTTTTTTACTTTAATCTCTGAGATAGATTTATCGGAATCAATTCAATTAATGATTGTTCTTGCATACTTATTAAATTAACTAAAATTACCTGAATATTAAGTCTACTAGAGCATACATTATTATAGTTCCAACGTTAGAATTATTAACATCGTAATTTTTAATTTAAAAGAAGAAAGCATTGCAATTACTAAATCTAATATTTAGAGGTGATTAAATGAAAACTCAGAGTAGTGGTATTAGGTATGAGTATGGTGGAGACGAGTTTATATTTGTTGAATTATCAGAAGAAATGAGCTTAGACGCTTTATTTAAAGGGCTAGTTATAACACAAACCCTTAAAAAAAGGGGACTTACCGGTATTATTGATATTTGTTCAGCAAATGCCTCCTTTATGATTAGATTTGACCCTGATTTGATACATCCAGATGAATTAATTAGTGAACTAATAACGATTGAAAAAAATATAGAGGGTACAGACCACATACAAATTAATTCGCGCTTAATTGAAGTACCTGTATTGTTTGATGATCCATGGACAAAAGAAGCGTTAATGAGATTTAGAAAAAATCATCAAGACCCTAATGCTACTGATTTAGAATATGCTACTAGAATCAATGGATTTAAGACAAAAGAAGAATTTATCAACCATTTTACGAGTTATCCATTTATTGTCTCTATGTTAGGATTTGTTCCGGGCCTCCCATTCTATTTTCAATTAGTAGATAAAGAGAAACAAATAGAAGTACCAAAATATGTGACACCGCGTACATTTACTCCTGCTAGAGCTGTTGGATTTGGTGGTGCATTCGGTTCAATTTACCCAGTTGATGGTGCTGGTGGATATCAATTGTTAGGTATCGTAGCTCCAGAAATTCTTGATATTAAGCAAAGACTTCCTAGCTTTGAAGATTCAATGGTGTTCTTTAGACAAAATGACATCATGCAGTTTAGAGCTATAAACATGGAAGAATATGAAGAAATAAGGGAAAGAGTAAAAAGAGGTACTTATCAATATAAAATGACGGAAATTTCCTATAGCCTAAAGGAAATTATGGAAGATTATGAGGGGTTTGCTAATAAGGTAATTAGGAGGTTATACAATGATTAAGGTTCGTAAACCAGGAATAGAAACTACAGTTCAGGATCTAGGTAGAATTGGTTATTATTCCATTGGAGTACCTCCATCAGGAGCTATGGATAAATACTCATATAATATTGGGAATATGTTAGTAGGAAATGTACCTAATACTGCTTCTTTAGAGGCAACATATATTGGCCCTGAACTAGAATTTTTAGATAGTACAATTATTTCTATAACTGGAGCAGAGTGCATACCTAAAATTAATGGTCAACCTGTTTCTATGTGGCAAGCATTAGCGGTTAAAGCTAGTGATGTTCTTTCTTTTGGACTATTAAAAAAGGGAGCAAGAATCTATATTGCTGTTCGAGGTGGAATTGATGTTCCAATTAAGATGGGAAGCCGTTCAACCTATATAACATGTGGTATAGGCGGTTTTGAAGGTCGATCCTTAAAAAAGGGGGATGTCCTTAAAGTTAGTAATATGGTAGAAAACAAGGTGAAAACAGAGATTGAAATACCGGAAACCTTACATTTAGATTTTACTGATATCCATACAATTAGAACAATTCCAGGTTTATGTAATTATCGAATAACTAGAGCAAGTCATGATAATTTCTTTAGTACTGAGTGGACGGTTACACCAGATGCAAATAGGATGGGTTATCGATTTAGAGGTATTAAACTTGATTTTGTTCCAAGAGAGCAGCCATTTGGGGCAGGAAGTGATCCATCTAATGTAACAGATTTAGGTTACCCAATTGGGTCTATCCAAATCCCTGCAGGTATCGAACCTATTGCTTTATTAAACGATGCAGTTACTGGTGGTGGTTACGCTACTATTGGAACAATTATTAGTACGGATTTAAATAAAATGGGTCAAATAAAATCTAATGAAAAAGTAAAATTCCAAATTGTAACGCTCGAGCAAGCTTTAATTGCTCGTAAGGAAATTAAAGAAAAGTTATTTAGAGTATCAGAATTTTTAAAAGAAAATGTTTATACGGGGGTATAAAATATGTCTAACTATACGTCTATTGTTTCTCCGTTACCTGGTATTGTTTATCTACAGCCAAGCCCTGAGGAAGCAGTATATGTAAAGCCAGGTGATCAAATTAATATCGGTGATGTTATCGCAATAATTGAGATTATGAAGACGTTTTATGAGATCACTGCAGAGCAAGATGGTGTTTTTGAAGCATATATGGTTAAAAATGGAGATACAGTTGATGATGGTGATACCATTGCAACTTTAAAAGTTGATAATAGTGTTATTTAAATGAGATATATAAAAGAAGCATAACCAAGATGAATAAGTATTAAGTAAGAAGGAGTTATAAAGAAAAAAACTTTGCTCGTATAAAAAATGGAAAGAGATAAATAGTTAAATGAATAGTCATCCTAGTTTGTAAAAAATGTCGACAATCGACATTTTGGTTGAGAATGTTTATTTAGAAAATATTAAGCCGAAGAAGAAGAGGTGTGATTATAAATAAGAAAATAGATTTAAACTGTGATATGGGAGAAGGGTTTGGTTTATGGAGCTTTGGAAACGATGAAGCAATGATGGAGTATGTAACTTCTGCTAATCTTGCATGTGGATACCATGCAGGAGATCCAAATATTATGAGACGATCTGTAGAACTTTGTAAAGAAAAGGGAATCGCGATTGGAGCACACGTTGGGTTACCAGACCTTATGGGATTTGGGCGTAGAAGAATGGAAGTAAGTACAAATGAATTAAAGAATATTATTATCTATCAAATTGGTGCTTTACAAGCATTTCTAAATCTTGAGGGTGTTAAAATGCAACATATGAAGCTTCACGGAGCTTTATTTAGTATGACTGCTGATAACAAAGAATTAGCTAGAGCCGCATTAGAAGCCACGAGAGAAATAGATGAAGAGCTAATCATTTTTACGATGGAAAACACAGAAACTTATGTAGTAGCAAAAGAGATGGGGCTTAAAGTTGCAAGAGAATTTTACGGTGACAGGGGGTGTGAACCTAGTGGATTATTAACCTTTAGGTACAATATTGATGATATTGGAGGATGTACTAAGGCTGCTGCTCAGAGAATTGTAAGGGTGTTAGAGGAAAAGAAAGTCCAAGCTACAAATGGAAAAGATATTGATTTTGAATGTGATACTTTCTGTATTCATAGTGATACGGTTACTGCTTTAGATATTACCATGGAAACAAAGCAGGAGCTTGAAAAAGTAGGTTGGTCATTGGCCCCATTAAAAGAATACTTTTAAGGTGAAGTTTTAGAAATAATCCTTTTAAACTATAAATATTTTATAAGAAAAGGGGATGTGCTTTTGTCGAATAAAAATGAAAGTGTAGTTGCTGAACAACCTAAGAAGAAATTTACTGAAAATATGGCCGTAATCGGATCTGATGATTTCCCAAACGAAGCAATACCAAAAGAAAAACGTATTTCTTGGATTTATCTTACAGTATCTTGGTTTGGTGCTGCAATGTTCGTTGGCCTTTACTTTACTGGTGTTCAACTAGGAACCTCGATGGGAACATTGTGGAACTCAGCTTCTGCTATTTTAGTAGGTAGTTTTTTCCTTACAATATTTATTACACTACATGGAATTATAGGTCAAAAAACTGGATGTAATGCCGCCTTAACGGGTATTTATGCCTATGGAACTAGAGGAGCGGCAATACCTGGATTCCATATTACGGATATTGGATGGTATGTGGTTATGACTGCACAGTTTGTTGTAATCATAAAACCTTTTATCCCTTTTATTGATGCACGTGTTCTTGCATCTTTATTCGCTATATTATTCCTAACAAATAGCTTTATAGGTTTGAAACAAATGGCTCGTCTTAACATGGTTGCAATGCCAATACTACTGTTCGTTGGACTATATGGTATTTATAGGGTGCACGTCACAGTAGATGGAGGTTTGTCTGCAGTCTGGAATACTACATTCCCTAATACAATTTCATTCTCTGCAGCTGTTACGATGGTTATCGGTACATGGATAAGTGGCGCTTCTCGATCAGCTGATTACTTTAGATGGGCAAAAAGTCCAAAAGATGCTGTAATTGCATCCTTTACAGGGTTTTTAATTGGATTCCTTGTATGTATCATGGCAGGAATGTTTTGGGGCGCGGGTACTGGAATGACTGATATTGCAGGAGTTCTTGTAGCTCTAAGTATTGTTCCATTTGGATTATTAATGTTCTTCTTACAAACATGGACAACAAATGAGCATTCAGGTTATGTTACATCTAACGCTCTCCCTGTCTTCTATAAGTCTCTTACTGGTAAAAAATTAAGCAGACGTGGAGTAACGATGGGATTAGCTTTATTTGCAATCCTTATCTCAGGCATGGGCATCGAGAAGTATTTCATCCCATTTATTTCCTTTTTAGGGGTGTTTGTTCCAGTTATTGGTGCCGTTGTAATAACAGATTATTATATTATGTCTCGTACAAAATATCACTGGACTGGTCATAAAAACTTCTATTCCATAAATGTTACTGATGAAGATGTACAACACCATAAAATGAATTTGAATGTTGTCCCAGCACTAATAATTGGTTTAGTAATAGGCTTTACAGTATCATGGGGAATTCCAAGCATAAACGGTTTAGTTGCAACAATGATTGCATATATTATTTCTTGTATTTTGTTATCCGGTCAGCGTGAAAAGGAAGTAAAGAAAAATGAAGAGCTTGCTCAAGTTAGAGCTAAAAATATTCTGCTTTAATGTTATTAAGAAAATACTTCATTTTAAGTTGATTAGGAGGGCAAATATGGTTGAAATTCTATTAAATTATTTGATACTAATTGTTGGGATTGGTTTAATAGGCTTTTTTTGGAGTTTAACTGCGGAGTCGAAAAAAGGTATTTGGCGCACCATTTTTACATTCGTTATATGGGGAGTAATTAGTTATACAATCCAAATAGTTACTGGTTTAACAATAGTTATTTAATAAATATGCCTCTAGTACTTTTTGGATTGACTCTAAACCTTTTTTCAATCAAGAGTTATTCGTACGCAATTGATCGTACTAATTAAAACAATTAAAACTACCCAACACTAACCTATTGTTAAAACGTTTTATATTATGGTTCTTTGAAGTAATAATACGTGAATGTTATTGCAAATAAATACTAATCCTTTGAAAAAAATATAGAAGCATGAGAATGAACGGTAATAAATTGTAGTATTCCCTCTAGAAGGTATAGACCGCACGATAAGAGGAGATTAAAGTAACAAAATTGTATTGTTCCTTCCGGTTGAAATACACATTTTTCATATGGAGATATGAGTATAATGCTGAGTAAGGGGTATATAAATGAATATAGTATTGAGAAATTTATAGTTTTTCCAAGTTAGGTAGAAAGTTTTATATATAGCTTTAACATCTAACTATTTGAAGTTAATGTAGCTCTTAATACTATCAATAATAATAAAAAAGGTAGAGATAATGATGAAAAAAAGGATTATTGCCTTTAATCGAGTGGAGAAGCCGGTATTAGATAAATTAAGTAGCAACTATGATGTGAAGTTTTTTAAAAATATAAATACTAAAACTGACAAAGAGTTTTTAAACTTCCTAGAAAAAACAGAAGGAATTATTGGACTAGAATTAGAGGTAGATAAAGAGCTATTAGAAAAGGCACCTAACTTAAAAATAGTTAGTAATGTATCAGTTGGCTATAACAATCTGGATTTAGAGGAACTAACAAAGAGGGGAATTATGGCAACGAATACACCAGACGTTTTAACAGATACTGTGGCTGATACGGTATTTGGACTATTACTCTCAACAGCAAGGCGAATTCCGGAGTTAGATTATTTTGTTAAGTCTAGACAATGGAACGGAGCATTAGAAGTTGAACACTATGGAATTGATGTACATCATAAAACTTTAGGCATTATAGGAATGGGTAGGATCGGTCAAGCAATCGCTCAACGTGGTAATCTCGGTTTTAATATGAATATCTTATACAATAGCAGGTCAAGAAAGCCCGAAGCCGAAGCAAAATTTAATGCTACTTATTGTAATTTAGATGAATTACTAAAACAATCTGATTTCGTTGTTCTCATTACACCATTAACGGAAGAAACAAAAGGCCTTATTGGAAAAAGGGAATTCCAATTAATGAAAAAGTCAGCCATTTTCATAAATGGGTCGCGGGGAAAAACGATAATAGAAAAAGATCTTATAGAAGCATTAGAACATGGTGAGATTGCTGCAGCAGGACTCGACGTTTTCGAGACCGAACCAGTTGAACATGACAATCCTTTATTAAACATGAGAAATGTCGTGACACTTCCTCATATTGGTTCATCAACATTTGAGACAGAGTTAAAAATGTCAGAACTAGCTGCAAAAAATCTTATTGCTGGACTAAATAGTCAAAAGCCACCTTCGTTACTTAATCCAGTGGTTTGGGAAAATATTCAGCAAGTGGTAAGTAAACATAATTAAAATTAAGCTATTCACTATAAATGTCGACAATCGACGAACTGAACATGGACTATTATTAAGACTTGGTAGGAAAGGAGGGTTTCCTTTTAGCTATGAATAATTCTATCAAATCAGAGTTACTAGGTGAACTCGTTGCAAATGAAATAAGAAAGAGTATATGGAGTAAGGAATTAGAATTTGGCCAAAGATTAATTGAAAATGACTTATCTGAAAAATATGATGTTAGCCGAAGTACTATAAGAGATGCGCTAAAAATTCTTGAATTTGAAGAATTAGTCATAAGTAAGCCTAGAAAAGGCACTTATATAGCTCATTTTACTAATAAAGATTGGCGAGAAATAATTGAACTCAGAACAGTCGTAGAAGCATATGCTTTCGTTAAAGCACTTCCAAATTTAAATAGTGAACGGCTTAATGAATTAGAAGCAATTTTAGAAGATATGCGCATTAATTCAATCAATGGAAATTGGAAAAATTTATTTGACCTTGATATGAAGTTTCATAGTTACATTGTAAACTTATCCAGAAATTCTAGAGTTATTAGAATCTATGAATCAATTCAAGTTCAAATTAGAACCTTTCTCGTTAATCTTGACCAATACTATTCAAGTCACCAATCATTCTACGAAGAACAAAAAGAATTATATGATGCTTTATTGACGGAGGACCCTGAATTAATTGATAAAAAGATCCGGATTCATATTGAATATGTAGAGGGTAAATTACTTTTAGCTCAGCAGGATACATGATAAAAATATGTGAATGCAAAATTAAAGTACTTTGATGGAAATTACTATTTATACTATCTATCGTCCACCTATACCTACTCTTGAGCAATGTAAAGTACTGTTACACGCTTTTTCAAATCGTTTTGTAGTGTTACTTAAAAGATTCTCTAAGATAAAAAATTTAGGGGGATATAATATGTCAATTTCACCGAAACAAAGTTTAAAAGAAGAGTTAGTGGAGTTAGACAAAAAGCATTTAATTCATCCTACGTCTAATATGAAACAGCTTCAAGAGAATGGGCCAACTTTCATTTTCACTGAAGGTGAAGGGATTTATTTAAAGGATATAGAAGGAAGAAAGCTAATTGATAGCCTTTCATCTCTATGGAACGTAAACATTGGACACGGGCGTAAAGAACTTGCAGAAGTCGCGAAAGAACAAATGGAGAAACTTGCATTCACATCCATTTTTAATAACTGGAGCCATGAACCAGTTATAAGACTTGCTGCTGAGGTTGCAGAATGGACACCTGGTGATTTAAATGCAACATTCTTTACTTCTGGTGGTTCGGAGTCAAATGATACGGCATTTAAAACAGTTCGTCATTACTGGAAAATTAAAGGTCAGCCAGAGAAAAAGAAAATCATCTCTCGAAAACTTTCCTATCATGGTGTTGCAATGGGGGCAACAAGTGCAACGGGGATTGAGCAATTCCATACATTTACAACGTCACTCGCTCCAGATTTCCACTATGTCGATAGTTCAGTAGAATCACTAAAAGAACTGATAGAAAAAGAAGGTGCTGATACAATTGCGGCATTTATTTCAGAGCCTGTTCAAGGGTCTGGTGGAGTAAATCTTCCTCCTGAAGGATATTTCCAAGAAGTACGAAAAATTTGTGATGAAAATAATATCTTATTTATTGCAGATGAAGTGATTTGTGGGTTCGGTCGTCTCGGAACAAACTTCGGTATTGAACAGTTCGGTGTCATCCCTGATATTATTACGATGGCTAAGGGTATCACAAGCGGATATGCGCCATTAGGTGGTATGGTGATTTCTGAAAGAATTCAAAAAGAACTGATTGAAAAAACGGAAGGAAACTTCTGGCATGGCTATACGTATAGTGGCCATGCAACTGCCGCTGCTGTGGCACTGAAAAACTTAGAAATTATTAAGAATGAAAAGTTAATTGATAATGTTAATGTGGTCGGAAAGCAAATGCTTGAAGGGTTTAAGTGGATCCAAGAACAAAATAGTAATGTAGACAATGTGCGCGGAATCGGCTTACTTGGAGCGATTAGTCTAGAAAAAGCATCTAACTCAGCTGAACCAATCGGACCAAAAATAGTGGCAAAAGCCCTTGAAAAAGGACTTATTTGCCGCTCTGTAATTTACGATGGTCAAGACACTCTTGCGTTCGCACCACCATTAATAATCAATAAAAATCAAATGGAAGAAATAATTACAATCGTCAATGAGTCTATTAAAGAAGTAAAATAAAATTGTGGGTGGGCAAACGTTGAATGTCGGTTACACCCTCTATAACCCTTAGTCACAAATAATCGTATATTAATTTCGCAAAAAAGACGGGAGAATTAGCTCCTGTCTTTTTTATTATTGATTATTTGAATGCCAACTTACAGTAATACCAGAAGATTGTAGATAAAAGTTTTCCAAAATGCTATTACCATTTCAGTCCATTGGCAAAAGGCATTATTTTGAAAAAGTTATGATAACTATTCAACATAACGAATAGTTTGTTGTTAAGCAGTACTTTTTTAATATTTACAAAATATTCAAACTAACTCAAAAGTAGGTTGTTACAGTGAAGTTAGAATGTGGGGAGTTCGAACTTTACACAAAGGGGAGTAGTAAATGCGAATTGCTATCTTTTCTGACACCTTTGCACCTGAGATTAATGGTGTAGCTCTTACGTTAAAGCGTTTTACGGAGTATCTTGAGAAACAAGATATTGAGTATCGGTTATTTGTTCCAACTGCAAATACACCAGTTCCGAGCTTTCCTCAAGTCGAGCGTCTGACTAGTATTCCCTTTTTACTGTATCGTGACTGCCGTTTCACTATACCGAATCCATCGCATATAAAACAAGTTTTAGACGAGTTCAAACCCACTTTAATTCATATCGCCACACCATTTAATCTTGGATTATTTGGACTTCACTACGGAAAAAAATATGACATTCCAATGATTGCCTCTTATCGAACACATTTTGATGATTATCTTGACTATTATTATTTATCGTTCTTAAAGAAGTGGATATGGAAATACATGGAGTGGTTTCATCGTCCTTTCGAAAAAGTTTATGTTCCATCAATAAGTACAAAAGAAAAGCTCCTAGCCAAGGAGTTGCATCCAGACATTGATATATGGGGGCGTGGGGTAGATCATAACTTTTATACTCCTATAAAACAATCCAAGGATTTTTTTAAAGAACTGTATAACATCCGTGATAAAAAGATTATCTTGTACGTTGGGCGTATTTCACCTGAAAAAAATATTGATACCGTGCTAGAAACTTACGAAGCATTACCTAAAAATGTAAAGAAAGAATCACATTTAGTTATTGTAGGAGACGGACCATTGTATCGAACGCTTTCCGAACAACATCAAGAAAATATAACTTGGACTGGATTTATTCAAGGAGAAGAGCTTGCCAGAATTTATGCATCAAGTGATATTTTTTTATTTCCATCTTCAACAGAAACATTTGGCAATGTGGTTTTAGAAGCGTTAGCATCGGGGTTGCCGGTAATTGGTGCAAATGCAGGTGGTGTTCAAAACTTAGTGGTAGATGGGCAAACAGGTTTCTTATGTGAACCTATGAATAGTAAAGCATTTGCGCTAGCAACAACAAGATTATTAGAAAATCAATCATTACGAGATGCCTTTTCAACTAAAGCACGAACATTCGCTAAAACACTATCTTGGGATGAAATCTTTGGTAAGCTTGTTAATAGTTATGATGAGGTGTTAAGACGAAGGAAGGGAATCTCTAATATTGCATAAAAAAAGATGTCCGGCACCTGAGCAATGCAAACGGTGTGAATCTCGTAATGTGTTGATAAAGGTGAGAATCTTTTAAATGAAGACTTCCAACGTTAAATGTCGGAGGTCTTTTTGTTATTGAAACGAAAATTAATCCTAAAAGTGCAATGAAAACAATAGCAAAACCACCAAAGAATCTAGAGTTGAAGAAGATACGCCATTAGTGAAAATTATGATTGAAGTTCTTCAGTAGAATGATAGGAGAGCGCACCGAAAAAAGGGTATCCACAATGATTTGAAGTACAAGAACACCATTATGCGTATGAGCTGATAACAAATCACAAACACTACTTTCATCTATGATTAATGGCTGGGGTGAAACGATGATACTTAGATTCGGATACGTCTCAACGGCGTTATCTTTATGGGAAGCTTCTCCTTCTCGAACGTTAACATTTACAAATTGGAAGAAACAAGATGAAGATAGTAGAAAGGAAAAGCTTCACTATCTAACAGAGCAAAATTTAAAAAATACCATTCGAATTCTTCATTATAATATTGCACAGGGTATTGAACTATATCGAATGTCGTCCTCACTTGTACCACTTGCAACACACCCAGAGGTTAAGTGGGACTTTGTGACCCCTTTTAAAGATCTTTTTAAAGAGATTGGTGAAATGGTTAATAAACATAATTTACGGGTAAGCTTTCATCCCAATCAATTTACATTATTTACGAGTCCACAAAGTTCTATTACGGAAAATGCCATTATCGATATGACTTATCACTATGAAATGTTAGAAGCAATGGGATTACATAAGGACGCTAACATCAATATTCATGTTGGTGGGGCGTACGGGAATAAGGCAGAGGCGCTAGCAAGGTTTCATGAAAATTTTATTTTGCTCGATCACGATATTCGCATGCAAACAACGCTAGAGAACGATGATAAGACATATACCGCCGAGGAAACATTGCAAGTTTGCAAACAGCAAGGTATTCCAAATGTTTTTGATTATCATCACTACATTGCTAATCCGGGAAATGAAGATTTTGAGGATTTACTACCTAGAATATTTGCAACTTGGGAAGGTACAGGAAAGGTTCCAAAGTTTCACTTATCTTCTCCTAAGTCAGAAAATTTAATACGAGCGCATGCTGATCACGTCGATATGGATTTTGCATTTCCCTTTATTAAAGCATTAAAAGCCCATGGAAAATCAGCAGATATTATGATTGAAGCAAAAGCGAAAGATGAAGCTGCATTAAAGTTTGTGGAATCATTAGGGAAATTGCGAGGGTTTAAACGGATAAATGGCGCTACAATTGAGGTTTAAGTATAAGTTTTATGGCATGAATAGTATCAATTTCTTTTCTCATAATAAAAGAACAAGGAGGGATAAATCATGGCAAAAAGAACAAAGAAAAATGATGCACAGCAAAAGAACAAACAGGGATTTAATGCTAGTAAGCAGGACTCTGAGTTTTCAACTGAATTTGGTAGTGCAAAGGCTAATCAGGCACATAAGGAGAAAGCAAAAGAAATCAGAGCTAAATATTAGTTACCTATAACTAATTAAACATTAAGTCTGGGGCATTTGAAGGAAAAAGGATTTCTTGTTAAAGGACTAAACAGGCATATGTTTAGTCCTTTTAATTTTGTGAGGTAGTAGCTAAAATAATTTGAAATCTACAACTTTACGACATAATGCGAAATTTTGTCAGAAATATTTCCCGAGAAATGTTTAATTTTGTTAAATGAGCAGAAAATGCTGTGAGGCACTAACTCCACATTATTTGCGTGATATTGATCGAAGTAAAGTGTTGAAATAACAAAGTTCAAGTTACACTAATCCCCATGTTAATTCAAATCACCCTGCTTATTCATAAATAATTGTCTCCTGTTTACTTAATTCAATAGTTTCGATAAATTTTTCAATTGTTGGTGTTAAGAAAGTATCGTTTCTTCTAACAAAGACAGTTTTTATTTTACTGTATTTCTCCGGTAGTTTATGAAAACGGATGTGTCCATTCCTTTCCAATAGTTCAACTTCTGACTTTGGTACGAATGCAATGCCAAGTCCCATAACAGTACTTCTCAGTATAGTTTCTAATGTACCGAATTCCATTATTTTTTTGGGAGTAATGTTTTGATCTCGATACCATTGTGCTAGGCGTGCGCGGTATCCACAACCTTTGCTAAAACATAAGATAGGTTCCTCTTTAATTTCCTCTAGAGTAGATGCATGGGAACTAGAAATTAAAACGAGCTCCTCTTGAAATACTTCATGGGACACTAAGTCGGGATGAAAGTCTAATTCTGTAATGAAAGCGCCGTCTAACTTATGATTTAATACTTCCTCTACTAAATTTTTAGTAACACCAGTAAAGATAGATACATCAACATCTTTATATTTTTTAATATAACTAGATAGAATCTTTGGTAGATGTATAACGGTTTCGACTGTACCAATTTCTAATTTTCCAGAGGGTTCTTTATTTGTTTGGACTGCTTTTTTCATTTCTTCTGTTAACGATAATATCTTTCTACTATAGGTTAATAGTTTTTTTCCTTCTGGTGTTAAGCTCATACCACGAGGATGTCTATTAAACAAAGGGGAACTCATTTCAGTTTCTAATTTGCGTATTCTAGATGTAACATTTGATTGTACATAATTGAGCTCCTTTGCAGCTTCGGTGATCGTTCCTTTTTCTGCAACCAATTGAAATATCTCTAAGTCTTTTAATTCCATCACTTATTCTCCTCTATATATTCAGTAATTCTATGATATCACTAAAAATGATAGCGAATCATCACTAATAGTCATTTTACTTGATATCCATAAAGTTAGATAATTGGATTTGTTATATATAGGGAGGGAGAAGGAAAGTGAGAAATAATAATGTATTGTGGGGATCCTTTTTATGTTTTCTTGCGGCAGTTTCATGGGGAGCAATGTTTCCTGTTGCACACGAAGCCTTCAAACATATTGATCCTTTTTATTTTACAATCATTCGTTATGGAGCGGTTACGATTATTTTAGTAGCATTGCTTTTGTGGAAAGAAGGGAAACAAGCTTTTCGTTTTGAAGGAAAAGGTTTACCGTTATGGTTCTTTGGTACAATGGCATTTACAGTCTATAATTTATCGATCTTCTGGGGTGAAGATATGATGGGCGAATCAGGGGTTATGGTTGCCTCAATTATGGAATCCTTAATGCCGATGATATCAATTGTAATTGTATGGATGATTTTCAAAAAGCGTCCACATCTATTCACATTAATTTGTGTAATTGTATCATTAATTGGAGCAATCTTAGTTATTACAAAAGGGGATATTAAAGCATTTCTAAGTGCCACAAATAACTTTATTCCTACTATTCTTATACTAATTGCTGTTATTGGTTGGGTAATTTACACAATGGGTGGAAGAGAGTTTAGCAGTTGGTCAGTTTTACGATATTCAACTTTAAGCTGTTTACTTGGAACCATTACGGCAGTGGTCATTGTAGTAGGAGCTACAGTATTTGGATATATATCAATCCCAGCAAAAGAGGTTATGATTGTAACAAGTCCACATTTAATCTTTATGATTATCTTTCCTGGTCTTATTGCACTGCTCGGTTGGAACGTTGGCGTAAGTATTTTATCACCAATTAATGCACTTTTATTTATTAACTTTGTACCCGTTACGACACTCATAATCTCCATTTATCAGGGGAATGAGGTAACGATTTATGATATTTTAGGAACTGTTTTTATCATTATTTCACTTGTTGCAAATAATATTTTTGTCAGAATGCAAATGAAAGGATACAAACAGCTTGTTCAAACAAATATGCGTGAACAAGTATCCTAATACACTTTAAGTCTTGTTCTTACAGTTAATATTGTAGGAAGAAGACATTTTTTAATTTAAACCTATAAAGAGACGGAAAGAACTTTGCGCAGCTTATATAGGGAGGCAGCCGGTTCTGGAGGAGCTAACATCCTTAAGATAATAAAACAACCCCCTTAAAGGGAGTTGTTTTTATAATACTATAAATAATCTCTTCTTAATTCTTCAGGTGAGCGTGGGGAAATGTAACCCGGTGCAACATCATACACCGTTTTTGCCCCAAACTGTTTTTCATTATTTAGGCGATAAGCTGCTCTTGCGTAAGCTACTAATACGCTTGATGTAAATTCAGGATTACTGTCCAATTTAAGTGAGAATTCGTAAATTTGCTTGTGGCCCGCTCCTGTATTTCCACCACGGATCACAAATCCACCATGTGGGGCTTTTGAGTGGTCGCGTTTTAACTCTTCTTCTGAGATGAAGTTCACTTCTGTGTTGTATTCAGCAAAGTAGTTTGGCATTGTTTTGATTTCATGTTCGATTGCTGCTTGATCTGCTCCTTCTTCTGCAACAATATAGCAAACACGATTGTGCTTTTCTGCAGTTGATAGTTCAGGATTTTCACCGCTACGTACGTTTTCGATTGCATCTTCAGATGGAATTGTATATTGTACACCATTCTTAACACCGGTAACTCTTCTTACTGCATCTGAGTGACCTTGGCTAAGACCTTTTCCCCAGAACGTATAGTTTTCACCATTTGGAATAATTGCATCTGCCATGACACGGTTGATAGAGAATAAGCCTGGATCCCATCCTACTGAAATAATTGCAGTTGTATTATTTTTTGTTGCAGCCTCATTTAAAGACTTATAGAACTCAGGGATTTTTGCATGTGTATCAAAACTATCTACAGTGTTAAACATACTTGCAAAGTAGGGAGTTTGTTCAGGTAGGTCAGTTGCAGAGCCACCACACAGCAACATAACATCAATGTCGTTTTTATAATCACAAGCTTCTGAAATATGCGCAACTTTTACATTCTGATCATCTAAATGTAAGTGCTGCGGATCCCTTCTTGTGAAAACCGCCACTAACTCCATATCTTGTGTTTGTTTAATAGCTTCAATTGCGCCTTTACCCAAATTTCCATATCCAACAATACCAAGTTTAATTTTACTCATTTATCTATCTCCTTATTCTTAATTAGATAATTTTAGTGAGAAATGAAACTACCATTTTAGCTGATACTATTTAAATAGTAGAATCACTTCGAAAATTAGCACTCTTCTATATTATAAGTGTATTAAATATTTTCTGTAAATAATATTTGAATGATATGAATTTAATCGAAAAAATAGATAAATTTATCTTTCAACTACTACAAACTTGTTTTTTGATTAATGATCATATATGTGAAACAATACATGTAATGGAGGAGGGAATATCAATGAAGGTATTTTTAATCGGGGCGAATGGTCAGGTAGGAAAATATATTGTAAAGCTTCTTCAAGAGAGTCAAGAGCATGAATTAACTGCAATGGTACGAAATGAAGATCAGGCTGAACAACTTGAACAACAGGGGATAAGTGCGGTCGTTGCCAATCTTGAAGATAATGTTGAAAAAATAGCAGATGCTATGAAAGGTTCAGATGCGGTTATATTCTCTGCTGGTTCAGGTGGAAAAACGGGTGCCGATAAAACATTATTAGTTGATTTAGATGGAGCGGTAAAATCAATTGAAGCTGCAGAAAAAGTTGGGATTAAACGCTATGTTATGGTAAGTGCATTTAAGGCGTACGACCGTGAATTCTGGAAGGAAAGCCCAATTAAACCCTATTATGTAGCAAAACATTATGCTGATCGCGAACTGCTTGCAAGTAACTTAAACTATACAATCTTTGGACCTGGTTTATTAATAAATGAACCTGGAACTGGAAAAATAGCAGTTGGAAAAAATATTGAAAAAACATCCATCCCACGTGAAGATGTCGCAAGAGCAGTTGTTGCCTCATTGGGTGAGGAGAATACTTATAAGAAGACAATTGAATTGATGGCTGGAAATTCGCCAGTAGAAGAGGCACTGAAGAATGTAGAGTAGGGATTAGCGTAGACGTTCTTAAACTTCTAATTCCAACCAAGTGCTGGAAAACATCGAGTTTAAATATAGGTGAACTCGATGTTTTTTAAACCCTACTATAATGCTATTTTCCATAGTTTGTCATTATAATGATTGTAAGCGATTAAAGGAAAGGAGAATAAGAATGAAAGTTGTAATAAGTCCAGACTCATTTAAAGGTACATTAACAGCACTAGAAGCAGCACAAGCCATTGAACAGGGGATTAAGCAAGTAAATTCAGAAATAGAAACGGTTTTGTTGCCAGTTGCAGATGGCGGAGAAGGAACGATGGACGCCCTCGTCTTAGCAACAAACGGTCACATTGTGAAAACGTCGGTACTTGACCCAGTTGGCCGTGAAATAGAGGCTTCCTTCGGCGTACTTGGCAATCAATCCACTTGTGTCATTGAAATGGCTTCCGCTTCTGGTATCGCATTATTGGATCCTGATGAAAGAAATCCAAGAATTGCCTCATCTTTCGGAACTGGACAACTTATTCGGACGGCATTAGATCAAGGGTTTAGGGACTTTATCATTTGTATTGGCGGAAGTGCGACAAATGATGCGGGTGTTGGGATGTTAAGAGCATTAGGCTTACGTTTATTAGATGAAGATGGCCATGATGTACAAAAATCAATTGATGGATTATATGAAGTAAGAAGATTGGATTTTACAAATTGGGATACAAGATTAGAAGAATCGAACATTGCCATTGCATGTGACGTAGATAATCCTTTAGTTGGGGAGTATGGGGCAACTGCAATCTTTGGTCCACAAAAAGGGGTAAAAGCTGAGGAGATTAAGTATTTTGATCAAGCACTAACTCATTGGGCAAATGTTGTAGAAGCTGAAAAAGGAATCCGGTTGCATGACTATCAAGGAGCAGGAGCAGCAGGTGGTATGGGAGGCGCATTAATTGCATTCCTTAACGGGAAATTCCAACAAGGGATTCATCTTGTTCTAGATGTCATGAAGTATCGTGAGAAAGTACAGGATGCGCGGATTATTATAACGGGAGAAGGAAAATCAGATCGCCAAACATTGCATGGGAAAGCACCAATGGGAGTATTACATAGTGCAAAAGAACTTGGTATTCCTACAATATTAATCTCGGGCTGTATTGATGAACATGTTAAAGAAATATTGGCTCAACATTTTGAAGAGGTTGTATCAGTAGTGAATGATTCAATTACACCCGATATGGCAATGAGGGAAGCAGCTAAATATTTGTCCCAAAGGGCTTATGAAACTTTTAGTAAATTAGTAGATTAAGGGGAGCTATTTGTAGTACTCGCTACAAATTAAAGGGCAAGATGTTAATGAAAAGGTTTGATTAAAAATCCTGTGTTAATCTACAGGATTTTTCTATTCCAGGAATGAGCTATGAGGATGAATTTGCTGCGCCTCCATTCGTTTTATAGGAGAAGATTTTTTGAATTAAATTAGGTAAAAAATCCCCAAATAAGGGGACTAAATTTAAAAGTTGTTTCCATGTTTTTTCTTTTTTCAATGTAATTTCTAACATCTACAACATTAACTATGCTGATTCAGAATATTATCAGCCTGCTAAAGAATCAAAGGAAGATGTACTACACAACAACTTATATATAACCAATACTATATTAATTTGTTAAATACTGTTTGATAGTGTTGATTTTGTTTGTAATAATTTCTTTTACTTCAATAGCCTCATAGTAATCAAATAAATCAACTGAAATCATATTCGACTCCGAAAGAGCTACCATATTCAACATGAAATTCTGGATTGTATTTTCTGTAAATTGTGTCGCAATCTCTTTCTTTAATAGACTATTAAACATATCTTTCAAATTTGGTCCATGATAAAGCAAAATTTGTTGTGAATAGAGATCGTTAGCATAAAGGATTTCAATTGTCTGATTAGTAACTATCCCTTCTTCTATTTCCATTTCGCGTGTTGTGTCTACTATGATGATGTTATTTTGCAACATTTCCTCCGTGAAAAATATTCGTTCCCCACAAAAACATACATTTCCATTACATTCAATAGTGTGTCCTTCAATCATGTTCATATCTTTAACTTGTATTTTAGTCATATTTAATAACCTCCAACAAATATTTTTATATATCACAATTCTATCCAGTCTTTGAAAATATTAATCACGTTAATTCTATTTTATTAAAGTGGGAGATCATTTTATTAATACATCAGAATATATTTTTTTATTAATTCTCTCTTATTTGACTTAGTATTTATAGATATTTGTAACACGTAGATAGTGTGATTTGGTAGTTTAATTGGTAATTAGAGGCGATAGGATGGTTCAAAAGGAGTAATACGAAATTAGGGAGGCCGTAATTTGGGGCATAAAAAATTTATTATCTTTTTAAGCTAAATTATGAAAATTAAGTTCTTCTAAAAAAATCGCACAAGGAGGAAAACTTCAGAACATATTTTGAATTTTATAATCCTGTGTTAATATACAGGATTTTTTCACGTCCCACTTTTTTTAAATGAATGATATTTATATAATGATTTTGTTTTTTAAATCACAACGATTTATTGTATTAGTTTCACCCTAACTATGTTTTGAGTGATGTAACATGTAATAGTTTTGTTGTAGTATAGACTTTTTTATTTAACCGTACTGTAATAAAAATGTAATATATTTTTTGGTACTATTTATCTGACAAAGAAATAATTTCACAAAAACATTAAATATAAGAGGTTTAGTTTTATTATGAATAAATTAGTAAAAACTGTAGCATCAATAACTTTATGTACATCCCTATTACTTTCAACGGCATCTGGTGCATCTGCAGCTACATATACCGTGAAAAGCAATGATACATTATCAGGTATAGCAAAACAATATGGTACGACATACACAGAAATTATGAAATTAAATGGATTGAGATCAACCCTCATTAAAGTTGGCCAAAAATTAAAGATTAATGGCACAGCATCTACTACTTCAACATCAACAACCAATTCTAAAGTGGTAAGTGTAGCGAAGAATTATCTTGGTGTACCTTACGTATTCGGAGGAACTACAACATCTGGATTTGATTGTTCAGGTTTTGTTTATTATGTATATAAAAATGCAGGAAAATCAATTAGCCGCAACACAGCAGCAGGCTATTATAATATGGCTAAAAAAGTTACTTCTCCACAGGTTGGGGATTTAGTATTCTTCAGTAATACGTATAAACCAGGTGTTTCTCATGTAGGCATTTATCTAGGTAAGGGTCAAATGATTAGTGCCAGTGGATCAAATGTAAATATTGCATCTGTTCAATCTAGTTACTGGAAATCACATTTTACTAGTTATGGACGTATTTAAGATTTAGGTTCTCTCAGTCTACTGAAAATTTAGCAAGTGTAATGTTAAGATTTATTATTGTCAGCATCTAAAATATAAGTAAATAGAAAATAATTGAACTATACATATTAGTTTTAAATAACGCTGTGAGATCAACATTTCGTGGATATCCCTTTAAATATTGTCTTTATTATGAATAGGTATAAACATATCTCAAGAAGACTTTTGGAATGAAAATCTGTATATATAGACAGTTTCAATTTATTAACGGTAAAAATCTACATTTTCTATCGTTTAGAAAAATCCAGTGGCTTTAGTTGAATAACGGATCTACAACAATTGGCGCTTTCCTATAGCAAGGAATAGCGCTTATTCCCATTTCTCTTCCATATTATCAAGTAGTGCTCTCACATAATCAAATATAATAATTATGAAGGCATTTTTAATAGAAAAAAGACCCGATTCCCCTTAATAGGAATCGAGTCAATATGGCAAGATTTATTTATTTATTTAATTCCTTATATAATACATATTTTAAAGCAGAAATTTCATCTTCAGACAGTTTACCTTCCATTTCGGATAATAATTCCTCTTTATTAATTGTACCGGCTTGCGCTTGTTCCTGAATTTCAAGTAGACGATTAACGCCCACTTTTTTTATTAACACACGTGTCGCTTCTTCCTTAGTTTGGAAGGGAAGTGTATCCGGATTAATAGTTGCTGCTTCGCTTACAATTTGTTGAACTTGCGAATCGTTCTCGATATTAGATTTTAGTTCTACTAGATTTTCGTCATCTAAGGTAGACTCTACTTTTTCGAGTATTTTTTCTGAAGCGATATTTGTCCCAAAATGCCACACAGCATAGCCAGCTGCTCCGAGTAAAACAAGAACTATTATTGTAATTGTTAAAAACTTTTTCATGAACTCACTCCTGACACTTTGAATATAGCACAACTTCTCAAAAACCACGAAGAAAAGATGTTTACTATAATCGGTTTAATTACAATTATTTGAGAATCCAGAGCACATAATTTTCACCTTAATATAGTTTGATGAGTATTTGGAATAAAGTTAAATTGTTTAAGGGTTACTTCATTACCTTACGAATTCAGATTAATTAACAAGCGGTACAAAAAGTAAAACTTTTCGGATCATCCTCGCTGTTCTACTTAGAAATAATTTTTTTGGAAGTTGATATTCCGAAGCTCACTTTGGTTAAAAATATAATATTCCCTTTCAAAATAATAGTCCCCAAATTAGAGAAGACCAAGCCAATCAATTAAACCTTCTATCACAAATGTGTTGCCCACATACACTTAGCACATTGTGAAGATTTTGCTTAGTTGGAATTAAACTGAATAAATCAATATAAAATAGGGTGATTTTAAAAATAACGATAAAGTGATTCTTTTTTATTTGATATAACTTATTTTGAATTCTTAACTATATCTCCTGTTGACGCTAAACACACCGTAAATCTTTTCATATTTAATAGTTGTGTCTAAGAAGAAAATCCAGTATGTGGGAAATGTTGTAGTCTCTTGAAAAATAATAATTCAAAAAAGCAAATCAACACGGAGGTAAAAAAATGAATGTCCTTGATTGTATTATTATAGGTGGAGGTCCTTCTGGGTTAAGTGCTAGCTTAACTTTAGGTAGGGCTAGGAGAAGCATTGCATTTTTTGACGATGGAACGAATAGGAATAGAGTGACACAAGCGTCACACGGATTTATTACTCGAGATGGAATAAAACCACAAGCGTTTAAAGAAATAGCGTTAAAAGAATTGGAGAATTACCCGTCCGTATCATATTTTAATGCAACAGTTACTGAAATCATCAAGGACATAGGTAATGAGCGATTTACTGTCAAAACATCTACTAGTGAGGAATTTGTTTCGGAAAAAATAATACTCGCTACCGGTATTCAAGAGATATTTTCTATACCAAGTATAAGAAAGTTTTATGGGAAGAGTCTATTTAGTTGTCCGTATTGTGATGGCTGGGAGCAAAAAGATAAGCCATTAGTAGTTATTGCGGAAAAAGAAGAGCATGTTCTGCATTTGACTAAGTTAGTTTATAATTGGTCCCAGGATTTGGTTGTCTTAACGAATGGGGTTCAATTATCTAAAGAAGGTAAAACAGAGTTACAAAAACACAATATCCAAATTATATCGGAAAAGATAAAAGACTTAATAGGTAATGACGGTTACTTACAAAAAATAGAGTTTGAAACAGGGGAAACTATTTTAAGATCGGCTGGATTTGTTGCGCCATCTTATTATCGCCCTAATCAATTTGCTGAGAAGCTTGGCTGTGATATTCATGAAAATGGAGAAGTTATTACAGATGGTGTCGGTAGAACAACACAAAAAAATGTATATATTGCAGGAGAAACAGAAAGATCTAAACCATCCTCTTTAATGATTTCAGCTGCTAAAGGTAATAAAGCTGCGTTTGCAGTAAATACCGATTTAACGATGGAACGCTTTTGATTACGTCTCAACACCTTTAGATTCAACTAAATAAGAACTTAACTAATATAAAAAAGCCATAAGCTCCAAAAAATTGAGAAGCTGTTCCCGGTTAAATAGTATAAGAATATACGAAAAACGAATTCTGAATATAGAATTCGTTTTTTCTTGTTGTTTAAAAAGGATTAAAGATTTATTGTTGAGGTATTGAAATTACGGCGAAGCATTGTTTATAGACTTATGCCACAATCGGGCCAGATTGTTGAGGAACGATTTCACGTATTTGTGTAGAATAATGACTAAGAGTGGTAAAGATTACACTTAAACTCATGAAGCAGGAAAGTTGAAGAAGATGGTTAATTTATAACTTATAAAGTTTCACAAAAATTAACTATTGAGGATTAACAAATGAAAAAAATTAATGAAATGATTGATATTCTAGTTAATAAAGGTTTGATAATACATGATGGTATGGAAGTGAAGAGGTTAAAAAGTGGTACAACTAATGGTGTTTTATATACTCTCCTTTTTTATGAGATACCAACCTATGTGATAAAAATTGATACCCCTAAGATTTCAATTTAAGGCGAATACGATAATGACACGATTTCAAGCTCATTCAATTGGGTTAAGTGGTGTATCTTGGTGGCATGATGTATTAGACCTTATCCGTAAGATTCACAAAAAATATGAAATTGAAGAAGGAAATATCATCGCTGATTATAAAGAAAAAGAACAAGTCTTTCAGCATATGTCTCAAACTTATCAATTTTTAGAAGAAGCCTTAAATCAGATCAACTACTCTATCTATTTTGCAACATGGGATATAAACGAAGGAAAAGGAATAGAGGATTTCGTAATTAACGGCGGTTTCCCATTATTTGTTGGAGTGAAGGATATTCGTGTTGTTAGTGACAAAAAAGGTGTATACAAGACAAAAGAGTTTTATATAGTTTACAAAAAAGATGTATATTAAACAAAATGTTTAAAATCGTATTTAAAAGGATGAAACATCCTTTTAAATACGATTTTTTATTTTCAAGAACTACTTATCATAGAATTCTAGATTTCACTCTTTGACAAAATTTGTTGAAAGATATAAACTTTTGTGTAACAATATTCCATTATTGTAAAATAATAACTGGAGGTTAAGCGTGTATCAATTTAATATACAAGGAGAGATATTATGAAGAGATTTAAACTTATATTACTTATGATATTAACAAGCATTTTATTTATTGCTGGTTGTGGTCAAGGTGATAGTACTTTAAAGGGTGAAATTACGGAAATCTATGAACAAAGTGCAAGAGTTAGTGTTATTGAAAACAATGATGACTTTAGTGTTGGAACTATCGTATCTGTAGACTTATCTGTAAATACAGATACATTATTTGGAATAGGGGATAAGGTAATAGTAGGATATGAAGGCACTATACGCGAGAGTTCACCGCCTAGTATCAGTACAAAGTCTGTAAAATTAATAGAAACTGAATAAATAACAATACATAAGGAGCTGGTTAAAATTTTTAAAAGATTTAGTATTTTATCATTAGCATTAATGCTTTCTAGTATTTTATACTCCAATCAATCGGAAGCAGAATCCCTTTCTGATCACACTCCTGTTTCTAATGATTCGACTCTATCCATTTCTTCGCCTGAGCGTACTGGAAAAAGCGTTTTGAATAAAATGGAGGTAGAAGCTGTTGTACTGGATATTAGCAATGTTTCGATGCCTATTAAAGAGCCTCAAAGTGAATATGAAATCGTTGATGGCGTTTTAAAAGAAGAATTAGACTATAATTCAAATATAGAACGATATTCAAACTCTGAAATTAGCCCCCTTGGTTTAATTGGGAGTACTGATAGACGGGTTAGAGTAACTGATACTACGACATTCCCACATAGAGCAATTACATACCTATACGTTAGATGGCCTAATGGAGAAGCGAATAGATGTACTGGTTTTATAATAAATACTAATACAGTTGTAACAGCTGGTCATTGTGTATATTCTCATACAAAAGGGGGATGGGCTACTAGAATTACAGTTAGACCAGGAGCTAACGGTGCTGATAATTTCCCATACGGGGCGTTTGAATCTACAAAACTATTTTCGGTAAAAGGATTTACTGAAAATGAAGTAGAATCAAATGATTATGGTGCGATTAAAATATCTGGAAGTTTTCCAGCTAGTATCGGTAGCTTTGGATATGGAGTTGCAACAGAGTCTAACTTTGGCGGAGAATTTGCAAGAGTGACTGGGTATCCAACAGACGCAAATAAACCGCTATACACTCAGTGGATGCACTCTGGAACTATTGATTTATCTATTCTTGGTTTTGCTTTTCATGATGCTGATACTACTGGTGGCCAAAGTGGCTCGCCTATGTATTTAAAAGAGAATAATATCGCAAGGGCAATACATACAGGAGATGGTAAACCAAAAAATGTTGGGGTTAGAATTACCTCTGGAGTTTTCGAGAACCTTCAATTATGGGCTAATCAATAGTAAACAACGCTGTTTCTAACAAAGTTTTCTTGATTTTTTAAATTAAATATTGATCATTTTTATAATGACGAAACTTAGTTACTATGAATATTTTTTTGAAAACCTTGATATGGCTAAAAGCCTTTCAAGGGGTGACATATGATGCAATAAGTCTTCATTAAAACTTCCTGTCTGTTTTTGATATTCAACTGCTTTTGTTAGATGTAGGGTATTCCAGATACTGATGGCATTGATAATTATGTTTAGCGCACTGGCTCTTTGCAATTGCTGCTGTATGGTTCGCTCCCGAAGTTCTCCTTGTTTTCCAAAGAAAAAAGCTCTTGCCAATCCATTCATGGCCTCTCCTTTATTCAATCCTTTTTGTATTTTCCTTCTTAAGGATTCATCCGAAATGCAATTCTGAATAAAGATCGTTTTTTCTATTCTGCCCATCTCACGTAAGGCTGTAGCTAAGCTGTTTTGTCCTGAATAGGAACCTAGTTTCCCCATTATAAGGGTTGCTGAAACAGTTCCCTCCCTTATTGAATGAGCTAATCGCAAAACATCTTCATAATTTTCTTTAATCACCTTTATAGTTATTTGTCCACATAAAACGGCTTCTAGTTTCGGATACTCACATGCTTTATCTATTGTAAATAATTTTGAGTCCGATAAATCTCTTATTCTTGGAGTAAATTTAAATCCTAATAAATGGGTTAATCCGAAAATTTGGTCTGTGTAACCGGCTGTGTCTGTATAATGCTCTTCGATGTTTAGATCCGTCTCATGATGCAATAAACCGTCCAAAACATGAATTGCATCCCTTGAATTAGTATGAATAATCTTTGTGTAGTAAGAAGAGAATTGGTCACTTGTAAATCGATAGATGGTGGCTCCTTTTCCAGTTCCGTAATGTGGGTTTGCATCTGCATGTAGTGATGAAACACCTAGCTGCATTCTCATACCATATGACGAAGATGTTGTACCGTCCCCCAATAGAAAGGCAATTGTAATTTGTGATGGAAATTTACTAATACGGCTCGGGCTTTATTCATTGCATCTTCATACATGCGCCATTGAGATACATTAGCTAGTTGCTTATATGTAAGTCCGGGTGTTGCTTCAGCCATCTTACTCAATCCAATATTCATTCCCATTCCTAAAAGGGCAGCCATGATAATGATCGTTTCTTCTTTATCTAGCTTTCGATTATAGGAAGCATGAGTGAATTGCTCATGAAATCCTGTTAAATAAGCAACATCCATGAGTAACTCGGTTAATTTTATTCTTGGGAGCATCTGATAAAGGCTTGCACTAAATTTCTTTGCTTCTTCTGGAACATCTTTTTCCAAGCTTTAGGGGAAGGTGAATTATTACGATTACAATATAAACCACTCCAAGCGTTTACAATATTTCGAAGAAGGAAACAATTCGATGATTTTCTTTACTAAGGATGAATTAATTGCATATCAAAAGGAATTCTGTATTGTTGTATTAGATAAGGATACGGATGACCACTTAAATATAGATATTGGTGATATAACGTCAATTTCAGGTCTAGGCGATACACATGCTTTTTTGAACGATAACACTGTTGTTAGAATTATGAAAAACCATGATGAAAGTAATTAACAATTGAAATGAAGATAGATTAACTTCTTCAGCAATCGGGCGCGCGCGACAAGTTCTGTTATAAGCGTTTCACTACGTGAAATACAGGAGAGTTTGCTCGGCAAAATCTTAACTTTATAACGAAGGATAGGAATGAAGAAACCATGTTTTCTGAAACTATCCCGTCAATACTCCTGCATGCGTTATGACTGACAGGTGATAGGGTGTGAAGCACAGGTGGATTCGGCAGAACGAAGGCTGTAGCCACTCCTTTAGAGAAGGTATGCCAACGGATATGCCGCACGGCTGAAAAACTTAATATGGTGAGAATAGTTCTATCATAAAATAACTGACAAACTTCCGAAGGTAAGGGTCTATAGATTGAGCATGCGGAAACGCATGTACCATCTTACGATGGGGTGAATGGTGTGGAGTAAAAATGCGCCCTCTGAAATACACTATACCGGACAATGGCGGTATCTAGTTCACAGGCTTATAGGAAGCACCTACGTTAAGAATGGATAGCTACGTTGTAAGGTACTTGGAAAGCAAGGAACGTTGTAATAAAGGCTGTCACCTGAAACGGTTGCCATAAGAATTTTAATCGAAATGCATTCATCCTTGTGAGGGTAGGGGTACGACTGATGAAGCCTTTGTAATGAAGGTGGAGGAACAGCCCCAAGTCTAGTGGTAGTTAATAATTATTTTTCAAATGTGTATTGCACCGGTCGGGTAAGAATGTGGGAACATCACCTCATGAAGGAATGATGCCACAGTGCAAGCTCTACGATATTGGGATTATTATGGTATGACCGAAACCTATACAGACTTACATAAGCGAGCTAAAAATAAAGAAACATTCCACCATTTATACGGCATCATCACGTCGAGGAATAATATCTTATTGGCGTATCGTATAATCAAGTCAAATAAAGGCTCCAAGACCCCAGGTACAGATGGGAAGACCATTTTAGATATTGAGAAATATACTGAGAACGATTTAATAGAAGAAATACGAAAACAGCTCAAGAATTATCGCCCGAAGAAAGTAAGACGGAAGCTAATAGAAAAAGATAATGGCAAAATGAGACCACTCGGCATTCCATGTATCCTCGATAGAATTATTCAACAGTGTTTCAAACAAGTATTAGAACCAATAGCAGAAGCCCATTTCTTCAATCATAGTTATGGATTTAGACCGTTAAGGTCTACTCATCATGCAATGGCGAGAATCCAATACCTAGTCAATCAGTCACAACTCCACTACGTTGTAGACATTGATATTAAGGGCTTTTTTGACAATATCAATCACACCTTACTGATTAAACAACTTTGGAATTTAGGTATTAGAGACAGGCAAGTCCTTGCCTGTATAGCCAAAATGCTAAAATCAGAGATTGATGGAGAAGGTGTACCCTCAAAAGGCTCTCCACAAGGTGGGCTGCTCTCACCACTACTATCAAACATTGTATTAAATGAATTAGATCATTGGGTAGCAAAGCAATGGGAGTTGTTCCCTCTACATAAACCCTTCAAGACAAGAGAAGGTCAACTACTTGCTAAAAAGCGTACCCAACTAAAGGAAGGATATCTAGTTCGTTATGCTGATGACTTTAAAATTCTCTGTCGAGATGCAAAAACGGCCGAAAGGTGGTTTCATGCTGTAAAGCTATTTCTTAAAGAACGGCTAAAACTAGATATTTCACCAGAAAAATCGAAGATTATTAACCTACGTAAAAATGAATCAGCCTTTCTTGGTTTTACCATTCGAGCAAATGGAAAAGGTAAAAAGCGAGTAGCTCACACTTTTGTTCGCGCCGAAAAGATACAGAAGATAAAAGCTGAAGCGAAGAAACGAGTAAAAGAACTTCGTTCTTCACCAACCATTCAAAACGTAATGCGTTTCAATAGCTTTGTATTAGGGTTACATAATTACTTTAATAGAGCGACGCACGTCAACTTACGTTCTCACGTCTTGCCTATGAAATCAGTGCAATGATGTACAATCGTCTTAGGTCAATCGGGAAGTATGCACATCCAACGAATCCACCCCCATCCTATAAGAAATTTTACAGCTTGGGATGTAAAACATTTAAAATTGCTAATATTTATCTCTATCCACTAGCGAATGTTCAGACGAAGAATACTATCTGCTTTACTCAAAGTCTAACACCATTCACGGCAGAAGGTAGAGCTCAGATTTATAAAAATCTACATAAAAATATCAAGCAAGAAATAGCCTTACTGATGGAATCGACGATTCTGACACGCAGTGTCGAATATATGGATAACCGGATTAGTCGATACAGTATGAAAAAAGGAAACTGTGAAATTACAGGTACATTCCTTCAAGCACAAGATGTGCAATGTCATCACTATATTCCTCTGTATCTAGGTGGAAACGACAAGTTCAATAACCTACGCATCCTCCATAAAGATGTTCATAAATTAATCCATATGACTGATACAACTAAGATAAACACACTCATGAAGAGTTTGGGTATCACACAACCGATGCTTGAAAATATTAATAAATATCGGAAGAATTGTGAGTTAGAACTAATCAAATAACCCAAATCACTAAGAGGAACTTGAAACTTATAATTAACAAAACCATCGCTAGATGGAACGCGGAATGATGGGAAACTATCACGTTCCGTGTGGAGCAGGGGAAAAGCTGGAGATAACTTCAAATGCTTACCTATTGCCAACAATTATGTAATAAGAATTGTGCTTTTTCTTATGTTTAGGGCCAGATTGTGGAGGAACCTTTTCACGTATTAATGTAGAATAATAATTGAGTTTGTGAAGGATACCTTTAAATTAAGCTCGTTTAAGTTCAATAAGAAATAGGAGATAAAGATGCGTGATAAGAAAGTACGGGGTTTAAAGCGAAAATTAAGAAATATGGTAAAACGGATTGATGAAGAAACCAATGATTTTCCTTTGGATGATTTTCCTTTGGATTTTTACAATGGGTATTGGCATCTTCATTTACCAGTTGCTCAAGGTTTTATTGATTCCCATAAGACTCCTTGTGGGATTAAGCGACTTTGTGTCCAAACTTTATTAGAACGGGCTAAACATTTGATTGAGATCAAACCGACTACTCATGAAAAGTATAGAGTTGTTCTTTATATTAGTAATGAAGGATTATTTTATTCCCAAATTATAGTGTTTGCGGGTGATACTTATTTTAAAGGCTTCTTTAATAGAAATGACGAATTTCAAAAATGGATTCCATTATCTAAAGAAAAAAGTTTTGAAAGTGAATGGAGAATAAATATCCCTAGAGATATGAATGTAATAGGATTTAAAGAAGAAATAACCTATGAAGATGGGGAAATTTATAATAAAGATCTTTGGTTTATCGGTGAATTAGAATAGGTATTATATATTCTAGAATGGGGCGCGTTTTCAGAAGATGAATTCGCGTTCTTTTTTTATTTTGGGCCATTTTGTGGAGTAACGCTATTGGATATTGCGAAGAAGTACACTTAAACTAAAGAACAGATTAATCGAAAGATAATGTTGTTTATACTAATGATAGAAATTTGTTAAGGAGTTAAAAAAATTGTTTATCAGAACATTTATTCAGGCTAAAACGAGAAAAGAAGCAGAGATTTATTTAAAAAATTTATTAGACTTTGCAGAAACGCTAAATTTAAAATTAAAAATACTAAACCTTGAGCCTTACTGGAAATTTGATGATAGCTTTCAGGTTGAGATTAACGGTATTGATCCAACAGATGAACAATTAAGTAAGTTGTTAAAAGGTATTGCATCAAAATGGGATGGCTTTCCAGATAGTTTTTTAGCATCAAAAACACTTGAAGGTTGTACAATATTCCTTGATAACGTTGAATTTATTGAAATTTTCAATAAAGATTAAACAATCGGGCGCAATTCTGTATCAAGAATTGTGTCTTTTACTTTAGGGAAGGCTATTTAGTTGAACAAGGAAAAAGGCGAAAGTAAGTTATACTAAGAGAAAAATGGGGAAAAGAGGTGGGGAAAATGGACATGAATGCACGAAAAGCAAGATTAGAGCTACTCTTACAAAAGCAAAAAGAGAGAGAAAAAAATGATGAATTACAGATGCGATTAGGTTGGATGTTAGAACCTTTCTCAACTAAAGAAAGTATTAGGCTGTTAGATGATAAGGAAAGGGGAAATGTGAAAACTGAACTTGTAGAGAGCATCCCAATAATTGAGTGGGTAAGTTTAGATTTAGAGAAAATGAATAACAATTTCGTGATACACAATGTTAGTAGCGATAAGGTGTTATCGTTTTTTAAAGATAAAGAACTATACACGGAGAATCCAGTTTATCTTTTTTTACAAGATGACCTACCACCTTTTAGCACATGGCCGTGGGTAAAGATGCCACTATCAACGATTATTGAAAATATTATTAATCTTGCAGCAGAAGATGCCTATCCACAGTATGTATTTAGTCCATCACCCAAATTTGTAATAGAATTCATTGAACCGGACTTAATAACCATTGCTTGGTAACGGTGAACATAACTTAGTTACTCCATAAGAGGGCGCATTTCACTAATAAGGAATGCGTCTATTTCCATTCAGGGATCAGATTTAGAGTAATCTCTAAAGAATTGGATATTTATGTTAAAGTTTAAGGAGGGTTATGAAGCAATTTACTTGAAAGGAAGAGTAGTTTACGAATAGGAATTTTTTCAAATATATAGGGGGATAGAATGGGTAGAAAGATAGCAATAGCCGTATTTTCAATATTTTTATTTGCTGGTTGTTCACAACAACAAACATTTGAGTCATTCTTTCATAAAAAGATGGAGGAAATACATTTTGGGGAAGAGGAGTATTCCTATAAGCTTGTTCACAAGGAATTTAATATAGTTTACGAAAATGATGCAATCGCAGTTTTCAAAGAAAATGATGAACTTGGAGAAAAAGTATTTATAGCTTATCTTGAAAAAGTTGATAATCAATGGCAATGGATGCGAACAAGAGGTTCTGAATGGAATTCCCAAGTAAAATGGAAATCAATGAATCAATCACCGTTTATCTATTCTGGTGCAATTAATGATCGTTCAATTACTGAGGTATTTGCTGGCGATGAACCTGCAAAAATCATTAATGTTGATGAGGGTAAAAGGTTTTGGTATGCAATTAGTCCAACGAACGATGTAGAAGTTATGATAGTTAAAGATGATGGTTCTAAAGAGATTGTGAAAGAAATTAACTATAGTGAATTACAAAATAAATAAGTTGTAATTTAAATTATAGTGGGCATTAGTAAAAAAGTTGGGAGTCAACACTTCATCTCTCTCCTTTCCACTAATCCATAATCGGGCGCATTACTGGAACAGCAGTAATGCTTTTTCTTTTGAAGTAAGAGGGCTTTAGTTAAATATCGTTCTAATAAATCGAAATCGATGCTAAACTATTTTTAAATGATTAGGTGGTGTTAAAATATTGTTACCCAAAAAACATCCTGAATTTATCTTTAGTATCGAAACACGACCAAAGTTTACTGAGGATTTGAACAATGTAGATATCTCTTTAACTGAATTAGTTATTCAAGGGAAAACAAAGAATATTGGAAAATTGAAATCTTTCTCAAACTTGGACAAATTGTGGGTTTATACTGTAAGTCAAAAAGAATTGGATACTATATTAAGCCTCATTAATCCTAAAATGCTTTATATTTATGAAATGAAAGTAGAGAATTTATCTGCGATCGAGTCACTAACAGACGTTGAGGTATTAGCATTAATATGGAATACAAAAGCTACTAGTTTATGGGATCTATCTAACAATTCTTCTTTAAAATCACTGTTAATAAATGACTTTTCAAAGTTAAGTAACATAAGCCCTTTACAAAAGAATACAGGTTTAGAGTTGTTAGAATTATCGGGCGGTATGTGGAAGTCATTAAAATTAGATAGTCTTCAGCCTCTAAGGTATCTCAACCATCTAAAATATCTTGGCTTATCAAATATTAGAGTTCAAGACGATTCTTTAGAGCCTATTTCAGAATTAATAGGGCTTCAAGAGTTATCAATTTCAAACCAATTTCCGACAGAAGAATATGCAATGTTATCTGTAAATCTTCCGCATACTAAGTGCGATTATTTTAAACCATATATATATCTAAATAGTCCAATTGATGAAAAAGATGTAATGGTTATAGGAAAGCGAAAACCATTTTTAAATTCAAAAGTTGACGTAAAGAGGCTCCGTAAATATGAAGAGCAATTTGAGGCTTTTCAAAGAAAGTATAAAAATTAGCTGGGAATTATATTCCGCAATCGGGCGCGCGCGACAAGTTCTGTTATAAGCGTTTCACTACGTGAAATACAGGAGAGTTTGCTCGGCAAAATCTTAACTTTATAACGAAGGATAGGAATGAAGAAACCATGTTTTCTGAAACTATCCCGTCAATACTCCTGCATGCGTTATGACTGACAGGTGATAGGGTGTGAAGCACAGGTGGATTCGGCAGAACGAAGGCTGTAGCCACTCCTTTAGAGAAGGTATGCCAACGGATATGCCGCACGGCTGAAAAACTTAATATGGTGAGAATAGTTCTATCATAAAATAACTGACAAACTTCCGAAGGTAAGGGTCTATAGATTGAGCATGCGGAAACGCATGTACCATCTTACGATGGGGTGAATGGTGTGGAGTAAAAATGCGCCCTCTGAAATACACTATACCGGACAATGGCGGTATCTAGTTCACAGGCTTATAGGAAGCACCTACGTTAAGAATGGATAGCTACGTTGTAAGGTACTTGGAAAGCAAGGAACGTTGTAATAAAGGCTGTCACCTGAAACGGTTGCCATAAGAATTTTAATCGAAATGCATTCATCCTTGTGAGGGTAGGGGTACGACTGATGAAGCCTTTGTAATGAAGGTGGAGGAACAGCCCCAAGTCTAGTGGTAGTTAATAATTATTTTTCAAATGTGTATTGCACCGGTCGGGTAAGAATGTGGGAACATCACCTCATGAAGGAATGATGCCACAGTGCAAGCTCTACGATATTGGGATTATTATGGTATGACCGAAACCTATACAGACTTACATAAGCGAGCTAAAAATAAAGAAACATTCCACCATTTATACGGCATCATCACGTCGAGGAATAATATCTTATTGGCGTATCGTATAATCAAGTCAAATAAAGGCTCCAAGACCCCAGGTACAGATGGGAAGACCATTTTAGATATTGAGAAATATACTGAGAACGATTTAATAGAAGAAATACGAAAACAGCTCAAGAATTATCGCCCGAAGAAAGTAAGACGGAAGCTAATAGAAAAAGATAATGGCAAAATGAGACCACTCGGCATTCCATGTATCCTCGATAGAATTATTCAACAGTGTTTCAAACAAGTATTAGAACCTATAGCAGAAGCCCATTTCTTCAATCATAGTTATGGATTTAGACCGTTAAGGTCTACTCATCATGCAATGGCGAGAATCCAATACCTAGTCAATCAGTCACAACTCCACTACGTTGTAGACATTGATATTAAGGGCTTTTTTGACAATATTAATCACACCTTACTGATTAAACAACTTTGGAATTTAGGTATTAGAGACAGGCAAGTCCTCGCCTGTATAGCCAAAATGCTAAAATCAGAGATTGATGGAGAAGGTGTACCCTCAAAAGGCTCTCCACAAGGTGGGCTGCTCTCACCACTACTATCAAACATTGTATTAAATGAATTAGATCATTGGGTAGCAAAGCAATGGGAGTTGTTCCCTCTACATAAACCCTTCAAGACAAGAGAAGGTCAACTACTTGCTAAAAAGCGTACCCAACTAAAGGAAGGATATCTAGTTCGTTATGCTGATGACTTTAAAATTCTCTGTCGAGATGCTAAAACGGCCGAAAGGTGGTTTCATGCTGTAAAGCTATTTCTTAAAGAACGGCTAAAACTCGATATTTCACCAGAAAAATCGAAGATTATTAACCTACGTAAAAATGAATCAGCCTTTCTTGGTTTCACTATTCGAGCAAATAGAAAAGGTAAAAAGCGAGTAGCTCACACTTTTGTTCGTGCCGAAAAGATACAGAAAATAAAAGCTGAAGCGAAAAAACGAGTAAAAGAACTTCGTTCTTCACCAACCATTCAAAACGTTATGCGTTTCAATAGCTTTGTTTTAGGGTTACATAATTACTTTAATAGAGCGACACACGTCAACTTAGCGTTCTCACGTCTTGCCTATGAAATCAGTGCAATGATGTACAATCGTCTTAGGTCAATCGGGAAGTATGCACATCCAACGAATCCACCCCCATCTTATAAGAAATTTTACAGCTTGGGATGTAAAACATTTAAAATTGCTAATATTTATCTCTATCCACTAGCTAATGTTCAGACGAAGAATACTATCTGCTTTACTCAAAGTCTAACACCATTCTCGGTAGAAGGTAGAGCTCAGATTTATAAAAATCTACATAAAAATATCAAGCAAGAAATAGCCTTACTGATGGAATCGACGATTCTGACACGCAGTGTCGAATATATGGATAACCGGATTAGTCGATACAGTATGAAAAAAGGAAACTGTGAAATTACAGGTACATTCCTTCAAGCACAAGATGTGCACTGTCATCACTATATTCCTTTGTATCTAGGTGGAAACGACAAGTTCAATAACCTACGCATCCTCCATAAAGATGTTCATAAATTAATCCATATGACTGATACAACTAAGATAAACACACTCATGAAGAGTTTGGGTATCACACAACCGATTCTTGAAAATATTAATAAATATCGGAAGAAATGTGAATTGGAACTAATCAAATAACCCAAATCACTAAGAGGAACTTGAAACTTATAATTAACAAAACCATCGCTAGATGGAACGCGGAATGATGGGAAACTATCACGTTCCGTGTGGAGCAGGGGAAAAGCTGGAGATAACTTCAAATGCTTACCTATTGCCAACATTTCAATAATAAGAAATGCGTCTATTTTTATTTAATGCCATTAAATGGAGGAGAGCCTCAAACTAAATGGGTAATTATGTTAATCTAAGGGAAAGCGATTTTATAAAGGTGGAGGGGAAATGAAAAGAGTATTATTATTATTCAATTTAATACTTATATTACTTGTAATTTTAGGTTGTAGTAGTTATCCATATCCACAGGATTTACCTAAAGAAGAAGGATTATCAGTAATACTTGTTTATCCTAGTGATTCATCAATGGAAAAACCTGAGTTTTTATTAAATCACTATGAGAAAAATGTTTATAAAATAACTTTTATTGATATTAAAATGATTGATAAAACGTATCCAAAATTGAATATTGAAAGTGCTCCATACTTTATCTTTTTAGATTCAGAAGGAATTGCGTTTGAAACAGATGATATAGGAGAAGCTGAAGATTTTTATAACAATACTGTAAATGAAAAAGAAGGTTAAATTCTAATAATGAAGTTGAACATTATTCAATAAAAGGGCGCTATTCGTGAGGAATTGGCGCTTTTTTGCTTTTAGTTTAAGAGTGTTTCTTAAAGGGCCAAGTGGAGAAACCTTAAAGTGAATTGGATATTTATGTTAGAATATAAAAATATTGTAAAGGAATCCACTTTAAGTAACGCAGCTGGTTAGTAGAATTAGAAAAAGAGCAACTAGGGGAGGAATATAAATGAAAAGAACACTTACAATACTAGCATCAGCTCTGTTGTTATTTATTTTAAGTGCTTGTGATGATAGTAATTCGAATTCAAATACAATTTCTGTTTCTGAATTAACAGACAGAGAAAATGCAATTCTTTCGAGTAGTTCAGACAAATCAATTGTATTTGATTTCAATATAGACAAAGAATACAAAGAAGTAACTGTATGGATAGAAAAATATGAATTCGGAAATTTGGTTGAGGATAAATTAAGCGAACTAACGATGCAGGTAGAGGGTGACGGCTCTATTATCCTCACAACTCCTAAAATAAGTTATAGCCAAAATCAACCTATATTTAAAAGTGCAATTAGCAGTAAGGAAGGCGTTAGTACCAGAAGTGCCTTTGATCCAAACTCAGATGGTTTGGATGATATGTCAAGTGTGTGGGGACCCTTTCCAACAGAGAACACTATTATTGAAGGGGAAGTAGTATTAGGAAGTATTTGTTATTCGAATGATGGAAGAATGAATTCGCTTTCCGCCGATTTTTATCAAGATGTTGAAGGACATATTAATGAGTTGGAAAAATACGACGTTGTATATCTTTTTAAAGCAGATTTTATTAAGTGAGAGTTTATGTGAATTTTATTCAACAAAAGGGCGCGTTTATCTAGGAAAATACATCTGTTTGCATTAAAGGACAAAGTTAGTTTAATAAAAAATAACAATAAGCAAAGAATAAGAACTTAAACATAATTCTGAGGTGAATCTCGATGGTTAAGAAATACTTGGCCTTACTAGGATTTGTATTTATTGTTCTTATTCCTACGCAAATTGTTAAATCAGAAACTAATTCAGAGGCAGAAGAGATGTATGTTACAACAGAGGACATTATCTTGGACATCATATTCCCAACTATTGATAAAAGAGTAATCAAAGAGTACGGTGGAGATAATTTTTTTGACTGGCAATTGAAAAGGATTGTTGGTATTACATACAATGACAATCATTCCTATGATGTTACTGTAAAAATTGAGATTCCTCCAAAAAAGCTAAATGTTAATGTTAATGAAGATTTGGTTAAGGTAAGAATATCCCCCTCTTGTGATAGTGACAAAATTAATAAGCAGAAATGTAATCATGGGTTCAATATTGAAATATTGGAGTACAAACATTTATCTCAATAAATCTTAATACTTTCATTAACTGAACTTTAGTTGATTAACGATCTTCCGCAAATGGGCGCAAAAATTGGTTCTATAATATTTGTTGGGGTTTTACTACAATTTAAAATAAAAAAGCACGTAATCACCCATTTCGATATACTTGAATTGTCGAGAAACAAGCAATGAAAATGAAAGGTGATACGTGCAATATGAATTTTAACAGAAATATTCCAGGATTAAAAGATGTAACTATTCATAAGGTGGAGGAGATCGGGGAGCGTATCGCTCTATACGTTTCAATTCCAAAGAAAGAACATCAGTGTCCTGCTTGTAAGAAAATGACCTCTAAAATTCATGATTATCGAATTCAAAAAATTAAGCATTTAAAGTGGTTTGAACGATTAACCATCCTTTTCTATAAACGCCGACGTTATGTATGTGCGTGTGGAAAACGGTTCTCGGAAAAATCCCCTTTCGTGGATAAATATCAACGCTTCACGAAGGAATGGAACCAAGTGGCTGGAATCCGTTCTGTGAAGGCAAAGACATTTAAGGAAGCAGCGGAAGTCCTTGGCGCCTCCAGTTCTACACTCATTCGTCGTTTTAAAAAGCTTGTAAAAGAGCAGTTAAATGAAGGAGTACATTTACCAAAATGTATTGCGATTGATGAATATAAAGGCGATACAGATGCAGGAACTTATCAACTAATCATTGCCAACGCTGAAACACATGAACCCATTGATATTCTACCGAATCGAAGAAAAGAGACAATTAAGGATTATCTAATGAAGTATGGAGCAGATGTAGAAGTTGTCGTAATGGACATGAATCCGAGTTTTAAAGCAGCTGTTAGAAAAGCATTAAATCGCCCCATCATTATTGCAGATCGATTCCATTATTGTCGCTACATTTATTGGGCCCTAGATGAGGTACGCCGTAAAGTGCAGAAGGATTGGCATCCATATGATCGAAAAAAGTGCAAAAAAATGCGCCATGTTTTATATAAACGTTTTGACAAGTTAACGGAAAAGAATAAATGGTATTTAAATCGCTATACAAGGATGTCTAAGGAATTAAAAGAAGCATATGAACTGAAAGAAGCCTATTGTGAATGGTTTGATTGGGCAAAAACGGCTAATAATATAGCAGAAGTAAAAAATAGATTAGAAGCTTATTACCGTAAGGTAGAAGAAGCAAATATCCCAGCATTTTTAAAAGCGATTCAAACTTTTAAGAATTGGCAAGTAGAGATCTTGAATAGTTTTAGTTTTGGTTATTCAAATGGATTTTTAGAGGGAATTAATAATAAATCGAAGGTAATGAAGCGTAATGCTTATGGTTTCAGAAGTTTTAAGCATTTTAAAGCGAAGATTTTATTGAATGATTTATATAAAGAAATCGGTGTTCATTTAGGTTAATTAGGGTGACGTGCAAAACACATCACCCCAACATTTGACTAAGAACCCAAAAATTGAGTAAAGATGGACTGTCTAAGCAGTCCATTTTCCATTTAATCAATAAAAGGAAGGTTGATTAAATGGAAAATGGCACAATAATACAAAGGGGTGATCTCATTGAATAGATGGAACTTTAAAAATGATTATAAGAAGAAAGTTAGAGGGCTAAAAAGGAGAAAAGAGGCACTAATAAATTATATTTCTGATATTACCGAACAAATGCCGAATCCTAGTGAATCTGGATTAGGTTATTGGCATCTACATTTGCCATTTACCCAATCGTACATATATTCAAGCAAACTTCCAAACAAATTCAGACGAGAAATAATGCAAATCTTAATTGATCGAGTTAGCTATTTAAAAAGTATAAAGTCAAAAGGACAAGCTGAATATAGAATTTACGCATTAGTTAGTCTTCCTAATTTATTCGACTCACAGCTTGTAGTATATCCTCATAATAGTTGGTTTGAGGGATTTTTTGAAAGGGATAGTGAAGAACAAAAATGGCTACCCCTAGATAAATCAAGAAATCTCATTCAAGAGTGGGAACTTAATTGCCCTTCTGATATACAGATAAAAGGTTTTAAAGAAATAATCTCTGAAGAGGATTACTATTCAGAAGGAGAAAATTGGTTTATAGGTGAGTTAAACTGACCTTTTTCTTATTCAAGAATCGGGCGCATTTCCAAAGTATGGATCTGCGTTTTTTTACACGAAAGGGCCATTTTACGAAATAAAGAATAGTCATTCGGTAGTAAAACAAAATAGGGTACTTAATCTAAAAGATTTATAGTAAACAAAATATTTACTACTTTCTTTCTGTACTACTTCAATTTGCTTAGTCGTATTAATAAGCATAAATACATGCCGAGGAGTGGTTGTATGAAAGGTTTCTCTTTTATGGAAAAAGCAATTGAAGTGGCTTTAGAAAATGTTATAACCAACCATGGTGGACCATTTGGAGCCATTGTTGTTAAAGATGGCAAAATAATTGGTACAGGACGAAATGAAGTAACAGCATCAAATGATCCAACTGCACACGCTGAGGTGCAGGCCATAAGAGCAGCTTGCCAATATTTAAACGATTTCCAGCTTATCGATTGTGAAATCTATACTAGCTGTGAACCCTGTCCGATGTGTATTGGAGCAATTTATTGGGCCAGACCAAAAGCTGTTTATTATGCATGTACGAAGGAAGATGCGGCGAAAATAGGTTTCGATGATCAGTTTATTTATGAACAGCTTTCCCTTCCAATTGACCAGCGTAATATTACTATGAAACAAATTTCTCCAAATCGATATGAATTACCATTTAAAACATGGGAAAAATCAAAAGATAAAACTCATTACTAATCTGAAATAAGGGATGGTGTTTGAGTATTTTTGTAAGTTATTCTGGAAACTAGGGCGCTTTCCTGTAAAAAGGGAAGTGTCCTTTTCTTGATTTACAAAGGATTACTTGGTTTGGTAATCTTCTATTTTTTAAGATTCTTTAATACCCTCGTATGAAAAATTCTTTCCTTGAACATAATAGAATTAGAACAATAGATTTAAATTCTAGGAGAGTGGAAGACTCATGTTATTATCCGAAGCGTGGGAAAAATATCAAATAGATAAAACAATCGAGGGATATTCATCACTTACATTAAAAACGTATTCTTTTCAATATAATCTATTATTACGATTTTTTGGTGATATTGATATGAACGAGTTTAGTACAGAGAAATTAAAAGAATATTTAATACAGTCAGGAGATCACTTAAAGGCCTCTAGTTTAGGACACAGAATTCGTTGCATTAAATCGCTATTTAGATGGTCACATGAAGAGGGCTATATTAAAAAAAATCCCGCTGCTAAATTAAAAGAGCCAAAGTTAGGGAAAAGGATTCCTAAGTTTCTCTCAGAATTAGAGATAGAACATCTAAGGGAAGCTTGTCAAACAACGATGGAAAATGCGCTATTTGAGTTTTTGTATTCCACAGGCTGCCGTATTGGAGAAGTTGCAAAATTAAATCGCGATGATATTGATTTTCGAACGAATTCAGTTATTGTACATGGAAAAGGTGATAAAGAAAGGGAAGTGTACTTTAATATTCGCTGTTCCATTTGGTTAAAAAGGTATTTAGATGAACGGGACGATGAGGATCCTGGATTATTTATTACGGACAGAAGACCGAAAAGGCGTATGAGTATTGATAATCTGAGATATATTATCAAGCGCATATCAAATCGAGCTGGAATAAAAAAGAATATACATCCCCATCAATTACGACATAGCTATGCAACGCATATGATTAATAACGGTGCTCCAATTGATGTCATCCAGAGTTTACTAGGTCATGAAAAGAGTGAGACTACAAAAATTTATGCTCAGTTAAGCGGAAAACTAAGACATGACTTTTATAGTAAATACTTTTAAAAGGATGAGTCTAAGGGATATCAATTTTAATACAAAAAAAGCAGAAGGTTTAGAAGTGCAACTATGCACTCCAATTAACCTTCTGCTTTTTCCTTATATTTTCTTTACCTAAGTGAGCTAAAATTGATGGAAACTGGCTCATTTATTTTAAGATGTCCAATCACACTTTCAATTAAACTAATTTTCTACTACCTGTTTTGAATATCGATGTTTATAAAGTATTCCAAAGACCATGAATGTTAAACATACACATACAATACCAATTCCAGCAAGTAAAGCTATATTTTCATATACAACACCATAATCCGTTGTTGAAATCACATGGCGGAACGCCTCAACAGAATAACTCATCGGCATATATGAATTAAATGCTTGTAACGTTTTTGGTAATAGCTGTAATGGAAATGTTCCTGCGCTTGAAGCAAGCTGTAATATTAAAAATAATAATGCGACAAATCGGCCAACATCATCTAAAACAACAACTAACAACTGTACAATCGCTATAAATGCAAAACTTGTAACAGCCATTAACAATAAGAATAACGGAACGTTCGAAACATTCATTTTTAAACCATATAATAATACTACCGATAAAAGCACTGTTTGGAAAATCCAAACGACAAATGGTACTGAACATTTACTTACAAACCATCGTAATAACCCTGTTGGTTGAACAGCAGGTTGCACAAACGCATAAACGTTCGTTAAAATAAGCGCCCCTACAAATAAACCTAATGAAATAAAGTAAGGAGCTAAACCTGTTCCGTAGTTATCCACACTATTTTTTACATCTTTATCAACTTCGACTGCAGAAGCGACCATATCATAGTTTTGATCAGAGACTGAAATGGATGATTCCTCTTTCGCATCTGATAATGTGTCCGTTAATTGTTCTGTACCATCGACAAGTTTATCTGCTCCATCTACTAATTCGTTCGATCCATCCGCAAGTTCACCAGATTTTCCACTTAACGTTGATGTACCATCCGATAATTTTTTAGCTCCATCTGCTAATGTACTTAAACCAGTATTTAAGCTACTTGCACCGTTTGCTACAGATGCAACACCTGTATTAAGCTGCCCTAAATTTTCGGATAAACTTGACACACCGTTTGCAACCCTTGTTGCACCTTCAACAAGTGAATTTGAATTTGAAGTTAATTCCTGTAATCCATTTGTTAACTGCTCGCTATTTGCCACAATAGTTGAATGACCATTCGCTAATGCCTGAGCATTTTCTTGTAAGCTATTTGAACCACTTGCTAACGTATTTGCACCTTGTGCAATTTGCTTACTACTTTCTTCAAGTTGTGAAATTGAAGCTTCTAGTGCTTGACGTTGTTCTTCTGGTAGTTGTGCTAACGCAGAAGACAAATTGTCGCCTAATGAAGCAATTCCTGCTGCTAATTGATCAGTACTCGATGCTAAGTTTTGTGAACCAGCCGCAACTTGTTCAGTGCCATTTGAAAAACTATCTAATTTTGTTTGAAATGTTTGCTGTCCTTCTAAAAGCGCTTGCTGACCTGAAGCAACTTTTTCGACACCGCCTGTAAATTGTGTAATTCCAGAAGACAAACTAGATGTTCCTTGTTGTAAAGTACTTGCTCCGTCGCTTAACGCTTGACTACCTTGCGACAGTTTTTGTGCTCCATTTGCTAGCTCTTCGGCACCTGATTGAGCAGATGAAGCACCATCTACTAACTTACTCGTACTACTAGATAACGTAACAGTACCTTTCGCTAATTCATATAAGTAATCTTTTAACATCACAGTTCCATCTTGCAATTGGACAACGCCATCTTTTATTTTCGATGCCCCATCTGCAGCGTCACCGTAACCATCACTTAAACGTTCAATCACAGCAAACAACTGCTCTGCATATGTTTTCGAAACTTGTTCATTTACTTCTGTACGAATTTGATTAATTGCACTGTCTCCAATTTTAGATGTAATATAGTTCGATGCTTCATCTATTTTATATTCGAGCTCTAATTTTTGTGGACTTTCATCAAGTAACGTTGTTGCGTTTTCTGAAAAATGTTTAGGAATTTGAATGACAATGTATGCATCTTTATTCGTTAGCATTTTATTTGCTTCTTTTTCGGTCACTTGTTTAAAATCAAACTTTGCACTATCCTCCAAATTTTTAACTAGTTCGTCGCCTAAATGTAAAGATTCACCGTCGAAATTTGCACCTTTATCGTTATTGACAAGTGCGACCGGTAATTCTTCTAATTGACCGTATGGATCCCAAAATGCCCATAAAAGCATCCCACTATATAATAGCGGTATAATGAACATGACGGCGATCGACGCAAAGTACTTTTTATCTTTCAATATCGATAACCATTCCTGTTTTAACAATCCTGTTTTCCTCCCAATATAATATTATTTCTCAATAAAATAACTTTGACCGAAACCGTTTTTCGGTCATTTTAGCTTAAAAAAAATTAGTTAACGCAACTTATTTCGATAAACCACTTATAATTGTTTGATGGATTACTTCTGCAATTTCTTGCTCTGTTAAAGGTTCAGAATAAGTCGTTTGCCAATCTACAACCAACGCTAAATATGATTTTAAAAATACGAAGGCAACAACCTCTACGTTACATGGACGAATTTCTCCTCGCTCAACAGCCAAGCCTAATTTTTCGGATATATAATTAACAATCTCTCGATTAATCGACGAAATCATCTCGATCACTTCTGGTGTTTGTAGCTGCCGTTCCTCTTCTAATAATTTTGCAAATAATAAATGTTGCTCACGATATTTTAATAGTCGAATAATCGATTGATGAACATTTTCCATAAAACTAATAGAATGATCAAAGTTGTTTTCAGTTTCTTTTTTCATTTCATCAATCATTAATAGAACGGATTCTTTTAACAGTTGCTCCTTATTATCATAAAAATTATAAACTGTACCTTTTCCGACCTTCGCAAGTTTTGCTACTTGTTCAATTGTAGTTGCCTTGTAGCCAAACATCGAAAAAGACCTAGTAGCTGCTTCTAAAATATTATTTTTTTTATTCATTTCTTCACCTCGACTGACTGTAAATCGAATTTGGTCAACTGGTCCAATAATAGCATATCATTTGTAAAAAAAAAACTATAATCTATTAAAAAGTGAATAAAAATGGGTAATTAGGCGCTACTTTAGATGGTTTTACAATATATACGGAAAAAAATCGTATTTCACCTTAACTATGGAGCAAAGAATCACATGTAGACAATAAAGTGATTATAAAAACTACGGATCATAAAAAAAATATCTAGCATAATAGAAATGAATTTTTGTATAATTAATTGATTATTCAAACAATATTGAAAATAAACTAGAAAGGAGGTGTCTAATATTTTAACCAAAGTTTTAAAAACGATGCCAAAAGAAAAAAGCCCTGCCATTTTAGTGTTTCTTTCTAAAATGAAGGGACAAGCAGAAAATCCACTTCAGGTAAACGTGAAGGATGTGACAGCAGCATTTATTGGTGGGTTTATCACACTCCTTATACTGATCAGCTTAACTACAAATACGTCAACAAACTGGCTAATTGCGCCATTTGGGGCAAGCTGTACATTAGCTTTTGGCGTCTGGAATTCACCGTTGTCCCAACCGAGAAATATAATAGGAGGACATGTGATTTCTTCGCTTGTTGGCATAATTATTTATCAACTATTTGGAAATGAGCCGTGGACAATCGCATTAGCAGTAGGTTTAGCAATTGCACTTATGATGCTTACTAAAACAACTCATCCACCTGCAGGAGGAAATCCGATTATTGTTATATTAGGAGCACATAGCTGGAGCTTTTTATTTACGCCTATATTATTAGGAACAGTACTAATTGTAGTAATGGCACTCGTCGTTAATAATTTACAAAGCGACCGAGTATATCCAATATTTTGGAAATAAAGTATTTAAGGATTAGTACATAGATTTTTAAGGAGATGCCTAAAAACTTTAGTCATCTCCTTTATTATTTTATTGGTCTATATGTTGGATGACTGCCTATTTTTGTTTGGACGATGATCTATTAAATCCTTTGAAAGCAAGATTGTTGAGGAACCTATTTTTTAATAACATTCTTCTACAAAAGGATTTGGACTTAAAAGACCCATCAACCAATTAAAGATGTTAAATATATTTTGAACTTTAGGTAAAAAAAGTATCAACCTCCTCAAAATTGTCAATGATAACAAAAAAGGAGGTGTGATACTATGGCTCAAGATGTTCTTTGTGAAGTAAATAACTGTACGTATTGGGGTTCTGGAAACAAATGTAATGCAGATACTATTTATGTAGTAAGTAATAAAGGTGAACAAGCATCTAATAGTGAAGAAACAGATTGTAAAACGTTTAAACCAGAGCATTAATTTTTCTTTAGGTAACCAAATTTGGTTACCTTTTATTATTTATAGTATTGATAATAACTATCATTTTCATTCAAATTTATCGAATATTTTTTATCTCTATAAAAAACGGAGTTATATATTAGTTGGGTTAGCCAGGATATACTAAAATGTTAGAGGTGAAATTTGATTTTTTTGGGGTTTCTAATTAACTGGCGATGGGCATTTTCGACTTTTTCTTCAATATAGTCAAGAGAATAATAACCAGATGGATCTGCTAATTCACCAATTGCCCTGGAGAGATTATCGATTACAATCCTTGATTCCTCGAATTGTCTTTGTTCTTCACTTAAATTAATTTCATCCATGATTTCATGAGCAAGATGTTGAATCCGTCGTAAACGCACTTCTTTTGTCTGCACGATATATAGTTCCTCCTCATTTTTTTGCACATTCTTAATTACAAAATCAATATATGGTTGACACATGAAGTTCATGAACGATTAATTTTTTGATTTTAGTACACTTTTTAGAAAGGCTACATTTCAAAGAACACGGATCAAAAAAGTTAAAAGTTCTCGTACGTTAAAATATGGTACTTACTGGAAAGGAAGCATATTCTTTAAAAAGGGCACAGAAATGATTTTAATTAAAATTTCATAAATAAAAAATAAAATGTCAAAATATAGTTCCAAAACAGAGAGTCGAAAATTTAAACGATCATCTAACTCCGTAAAGTACATAATGCCATCTTAAATTGGAGAGGTACAAAATTGGATGTAGGTAATAGAAATAGGAAAACTGTTAGAAGGGGGAGATGTATTGAAGAAAATACTTTTATTAGTGTTTTTGTTAATCTCGATTTTAGCGGCTTGTAATTCATCAACATCGAGTTTTAAGGAAATTGAAAAGATACCTAAAAATGTGCAAGCCGAAGTTGATCCCAATTTAAAACTTCAATCAATTACTGATGGAGGAAAAGGTTATTATATTGTGTTTTATTCACGTGGAGATGTTGAAACTGATTTAGAAACAAAAGGGGATACTTTAATAATAAAGTTTAATGTAACTAATCAAATAAATGACGTTGAAAAGCAAAACATATTCTATTTAACAACAGATACGAAACACCATGCAATAGATGTTCAAGTAAATGGTGAATCAATCCCTTTTGATAATATAACTGTTCAATAATTAGCTGATGTTTCTGTAATAAATTGAAACCAAAGCTTCTGAGGTATTACATAATAGGATGCTTTGTTAGCGATAGTGTTGATTTATATCAATTTTAAAAAGACCAGTAGGGTTTTTCCTAACTGGTCTATTATTGTAAATGAAAAGTTTATCAGAATAACATTTCTGTTACTCATTCTTATCGCTAACTATTTCTTTTCTTTTACTGGAATCCAAATTTCGCTATATACATTTTCTGAAGGACCATTATGATTTGTAAAGGAAATTCCAGGGAGATCTATTAATTCATAATTTGAAGAAGGCAACCATTCAGAATAAATTTTTGCAGTTGTTTCTTGTAGTGTAGTAGGGAATGGCCCTTGGTTAGGGAAAATAGCCCATAGACTTTCTTCAATAGAAATTTGCTCTAAATCATCGTATGGATTTTCTTTAGTTGTTGCAAAACCAATCATATGAGTTAGGTATCCTTTTTCTTCTAAGAAACCTTCATCAAAATCAAAGGATACATTCAAAACCTGCTGTGGATATAGATCGGCTAGTTGATGCATTTGATTTCTTTGTTGTTCGGTAATTGACTTGGCAAGTTCTAAAATTTCATTATTTACACCTTCGAATTGAATTGGCACTCTTTTTGATACCCCTACTATATTAAACTTGTCTTTTCTTTCAATTTTAAATTCCATGGATTTTCCTCCTCGTATATCTATAAAGAATGTAAACTTGGGAAATGACTTTTGAATTTTGTTTTTCGTTACTTCTGAAGGTAAAAAACCACACCATTCACGAAATGCCCTTGAAAATCCTTCTATTGATTGATATCCGTATTTATAGGCAATATCTGTCACTTTTGCCCCGTTAATTAATTCAACATTTGCAACGGATAATCTTCTGTTTTTGATATACTCATTCAGTGACATTCCAGCCATATACGAAAACATTCTTTTGAAATGATAATCAGATAGTCCTACAATTTTTGAAATATCTTTTCCGGAGATTTCTTCCGTCAGATGTGTTTCAATGTAGTCCATTAAATTATTGAATTCTTGTAACATTCATGTCCCTCCTTTACAAATACATATTATCGGTAAAATTTATTTTGCACTCGATATTTTATATACGGAATATATCGGAATTTAAAGACCTTTATCTCATCCTTCATCTTGCAGTAATCCCTATGTTTTCGCGGATCTTTAACATAATAGTTGAAAAAACAGAACAAGAACAGTCTTAATAAAGTGAGTAATTTTGTAGAAATTATTAATACAACAAAAAACACATACAAATGTTTTGTAGTGAACATTTGTATGTGTTAGATAAATAAGTTAGTTAAAGTTGGCTAATTTATGATTGGCTTGATTCTTCTGTTGTTTTCTTCTTACCTGATGCAAACCAACCACCTACAGCAATACCAATCATAACAACCCAGAAGATTGTATTCCAGATTGGACCTTCTACGAAACTATGAGGAATGATTTGCAGTGCTTCATGAGCAAGTGTATGCATAACAAGTTTTACCCCTACCCAACCTACAATTAACATAGCAGCTGATTCTAGACTTGGACGTTCAGTTAATAGTTTGATGAACAATTGTGAAGCGAAGCGGATGACAATTAATCCAGCAAGTGCGCCTAATACAATGATGATAAATTGTGCAGTATCCATTCCACCAATATGACCAAAACTTGTAGCTGGTAAAGCAATAACTAGTGCCACAGCAGCTAAAATTGAGTCAATCGCAAAGGCAATGTCCGCAAATGCGATTTGAAGAACAGCGCCTTTGAAACTCTTTTGTTTTACTTCTACTTCTCCATGATCTTTCTTGAGGAAGTGTTTGATGGCAATAAATAATAGATAAGCGGCACCAAGCGCTTGTACTTCCCAAACATTAAATAGGAACGAAATTAGGAAGATCGCACCGATTCGGAAAATAAAGGCAAGTGCTAAACCGATATCTAGTGCCTTCTTCTGTTGTTGTTCTGGTAAGCCTTTAGCTAATACAGCTAGTACTAAGGCGTTATCTGCTGATAATAAACCTTCGAGTACGATTAGTACTAATAATATTGAACCGTACTGTAAAAATAATGATAAATCCATTTTAAACCTCCTATAAAAATATTAAATCTCAGAAAAAGTAAAGACCTTTGAATTATGAACACAAAAAAGAGTTCATAATTCAAAGGTCTTGTTAACAACACGAAGTCGCCAATAAAACCGATGGGCTTACCCATGAATTGACGGCTTTATTGTTAAAACTACTCCCCTTTGATTCAACTAACTTATATTAAATTATACTAAGTTCTAAAAAAAATACAATCTTTTTTGAATAATTTAATGGAATTTCATAAATAATGGATAATCATCACGACGCAAATTAATTGAAATATTGTCCATAAATCGTCGATCGAAACAATGAGGTTTTAATGTAAAAATATTAATGGGAAATAATATGTATTTAATAAAGTTGTTATTTATTATATATTTAACTTAGATAATGAGAACGTGTCTTTTAATATGTTCCTCATTTGAAAAAGGCAAATCTATTGAAAAATAGAGACGCAAAGCTTCAGGTCTACGGTTATGAAAAAACTAGGATGGCTGGGCTACCAAATGAAGAATGAGAAAAACTCTTACACATAATAGAGTTAATTCGAAATTCTTCCCATAAATAATAATGGAGGAATTTGTTATGTCAAACAAGTATACATTAATTAACAAAAACGTGAGAAATGTGTTATCTGCGAGTTTAGTGGCAGGAGCAATTACGTTTGCTTTGGGAACAGGTCATACATATGCAAATGAAACAACGACTACTCAAGACAACCCAGAACAAATACAAGAAGTAAATCAACAAACAGAAAATCACACAGTTGAAACAACAGTTACAGAAGCAGTTGTGGACGAGTCTACTTCTGAAGAGGGTGCTTTTGAGGAAACACCAGTAACCAATGAACTAACTGAAGAGTCAACTTTAACAGAGGAACCAATTAATGAAGAAAGTGAACAGACTGAAAATACAGAATCAACTGAAGGTGAAGATACAACTGTTGAAGAAACAGAAGAACCATCTTTATTACCGGGTGACTTTTTCTACTTCGTTAAGAAATTAGTTGAGAACGTGCAATTAGCCTTTACATTTGATGAAGTGAAAGAAGCGGAATTACTTGCTTCATTTGTAGAAGAGCGCATCTTAGAGGCAAGTACATTACTGTCTAATGGTGAGGAAGACCTAGCAAAAGAAGTATTACAGGAAGCATTAGATCAACAAGAACTTGCTCTAGAAAAATACGAAGAAGCAGCCCTTAATGAAGAAGAGTCAACTGATGAAGAAGTGTTTGAAGGTGAAGGAACTGAAGATGTAGCAACTGAAGGTGAAACGACGGAAGAGGCTATTGTTAATGATGAAGAGACAAATGAAGTAGCTACGGAAGAAATGGAAGAAGTTGATTCAGTACGTGCAGCATTAGAAGCAAAGTTCTCTGCAAACATTCTAGCTTTACAAGCAGTACTTGATAAAATACAGAACGAAAATGCAAAAGCAGCAATTGCAAAAAACATTGTAAAAGCACAAGAAAAGCTTGAAAAGAAATTAAATAAAAAGCTAGCACAATTAGACAAGAAAGCTTTAAAGAAAGGTACAACGACAGAAGAGTCAGTAACTACTGAAGAAGTTGATGCTACGGTAAGTAATGGAACAAATACTAATACTGAAGGTACTACCCATACCACTGAAGTAACAGAAAAAGTGGAAGCGCCTCAAGCAATAACAACTTCTAGCCAAGTACAAGCTGTTAAGACTAATGAAGAAGTAAAAACTAGTACTCTACAAGAAAAGTCTGCAGTAAAGCAAGTTGAGGCTACAAAAAAAGCTGAAGAAAAACAAGTTCAAGCATCTAAAAAGGCAGAAGAAAAGCAACAAGCAGCAGTGAAAAAACAAGGACAAGCTTCACTAAAAGCTCAAGAGAAGCAAGAACAAGCTGCTCAAAAAGCTCAAGAAAAGCAGCAACAAGCTACTGAGAAAGCCCATGACAAACAAGAACAAACTACTCAAAAAGCTCAAGAAAAACAACAACAAGTTTCTGAAAAGCATGCTGAAAAAGCAGACAAGCAACAGGGAAATCAAAATAACTCTGCTAATCAAGGTAACGGAAATAAAGGGAATAATAAGTTTGAAGAATAATGGTTGAAAACTTAATACAATGGATATTAGGTGATAATATCTAAGGAATTAGGTAAAAGGCTATTAAATTACAACAAAGTATTTAAGATTATTAATTATAGAACCATAAGACCATACTAAAAGGGTAGCCATCTGGTTACCTTTTTTAGTTTTATGAAATACTTAAAAGGGGGATCATTCATGCATTACGGCGATAAAGTGTATATCACAAAATCGGGAAAGACTTATCATTATAAAGATGATGATTGTGGTGTAAGTAGTAGTATTATGAAGGGCAAAAAACTAGCAATTGAAGTAACAGAAGAAGAGGCGATTGCTAGAGGTTATCGATTATGCCGTTCTTGCGCAAAGGAGTATGCGGAAGATTTAGCTGAACGAAAAGCAGTGGGATGTGGCACAGTATTCTTCCTATTAATAGTCGGTGGGTTAGTAGGTAGTATATGGGTGAACAATTTATAAGAAAAAAGGAATGTCTATCTGCAATGCTTTGTAGACAAACCTTTTAAACATAAACTTATTTTCGATTCGTTAGGATTACCCCACAAATAACAGCAAGGCCCCCAATGATTTGCGCTAATTGTAGACTTTCACCTATAAATAAAGTAGCAAAAATTGTTGCAAATACGGGGATGAAATTTAAATAAATACTTGCACGGTTTGCCCCCAGTTGTACAACCCCTTTATTCCAGCTTAAGAAAGCAACAATTGAAGCTAAGATCCCTACGTATAAAATTGCTCCAATAGTTTTACCAGACCAGACGATTGGTCCTGATAATGTGAACCATTCATAGATAGTGAAGGGTAATAACATGATGGCGCCAATTGCAATTGTTACTAAAAAGGTAGAGTACCCCGGTAGTCGATCACTAAATTGCTTGACTAGTAGTGAATAAATACTCCAACAAAATACGGCTAATAAAACAATCAAGTCGCCTTTATTAAAATGAAAATGTTGAATACTTTCTAATGAACCACCAGAAAGAATAAATATTACCCCAATTAAAGATATGGCTGTGCCGATCATCTGAAATTTTGTTAGACGTTCTTTTAAAAAGATAAATGATAGGATGTAGATAAAGATTGGTGTTGTTGAATTCATTAATGAAGCATTAATGGAAGTGGTAGAATATACACCTATATAGACTAGGGTGTTAAATGCAGCAACTCCAGTTAACGCAAGAACCAAAACAATCGGCCAATGTGCTTTAATCTGTTGCCAATCTCGTTTAAATTGCTTATAACAAATTGGAAGAAACACAAGAAAGGCAAGACACCATCTCAAGAATGCTAGGGTAAAGGGGGGGATTTCCCCAGTCACCGCACGTCCAATAACAAAATTTCCTCCCCAGAGTAAGGTCGCGATGATTAGTAAGACAAATGGTGGAAATTTCATAAAACAGGACTCCTTAAATTCAAAATAATAAAACAATTATAGCTACAAAACTTTAAAATCTTCAACCATATTTTGAAAGTATAATAATTCGATATGATACAATCATCATTAATACTGAATGGAGGAATACCAAAATGAAAATTCGTCCTAACCGTTTACGAGTAGGGGATACAGTAGGGGTTGTTACGTTAAGTAGCCCTTTAGCAATGGAAAAGTTACCTGAAAAATTAGCACTACTAGAGGAATTAGGTTTAAACTATAAAATTGGTCAATCTGTGGGGTTAACAGGAAACTATTTAGCAGGTACAGATGAAGAACGCTTAAATGATTTACATAACATGGTACGTGACCCAGAGGTAAAAGCAATCTTTTGTCTTCGCGGAGGTTACGGGGCTGCTCGAATCGCCGACAAAATCGATTATCAGTCTTTTGAAGAGAACCCAAAAGTCTTTTGGGGCTTTTCAGATGTAACTTATCTTCATAATGCTATTTCAGAATATGGAAATATTGTTACTTTCCATGGACCAATGTTATCTTCCGTTACGAAAGAAGAACTATCAGAATTATCGAAGAAGATGTTTCAACAATTGTTTACACCATTAGAAATTCAATATGATGAAAACATTTCACCCCTTCAAACAATCGTTTCAGGTTCAGTTCGTGGTGAAGTAACAGGCGGGAACTTACAACGTTTAGTTAGTACTCTAGGAACAAAATTTGAGCTTAATGCAAAAGGGAAAATTTTATTGTTAGAAGATGTAGGCGAGTCATTAGAAAATATTGATGGCATGTTAAATCAACTGCGTCTTGCTCGAAAGCTAGGCGATGCTGCTGGATTTGTCATTGGCAACTTTGCAAATCTAGAAGATGGTACTAGCAATGAAGATGCATGGAGACTATTTGAGGAATATTTAACGCCATTTGGTAAACCAGCAGTTGCAGGCTTTATGATTGGGCATTGTGAACCTAATATTTCAATTCCATTAGGAGTCGAAGCAATCTTAGACGCAGATCAAAAAGTGCTTCGTTTGTTACCGGGCGTTCAATAAATAGAAAAGGGCAAACTCAGGGTCGCCCCTTGAGTTGCCCTTTTTACATAACGGTCGTCTGTTCAAAAAAACTATTGATCCATTTTGTATGCTTTTACTACGGTTGGTAATTAGTGAAAGGTAACAAGGTAACTGGTCAATGGTGATTGGTTTACCATTATAGGTATATAAAAAGACAATCATGACAGACCGTTACGCCTCGGTTTGGATTCTCACCGCCCCGAGGAAACTATTTTACTTCTAGAAATATCTCGAATCATCAAATTCAACTTGGACTTGATAATTTTTCGCGTTAATTAAATTGGATAACCGGTGAGCTTCTTTTTCCAGTTCGTTCGCTCGATTACGATACTCAGCAGGGTCATACATGGCCACTTTATAAAAAATTACACTATCGCCAGTGCTATGATAAAGTGTTTCTTTTTCAGCCATTCCAAGATCTTTGCAAAGACTTGCCTCTGCCCGAAGTTGACTTGCTAATTCAATTGCTTCAACTATTGCAAGCTCTTCATCTTTAAATGTGAGTGTATGATCTATATTAGCACGATAGATTAGTTTGTCCAAAGTTCTAGAATCTTTTCTCACTTGCGTAAGTTCAGCTTCGACTTCAGTTAACTTTCTTCCAGACGGCTTAGGTTCTTTTCCTTTTTCAACAACTGCATTTGACACTAAGTGAATTTCTTTTATTAACTCTGAAATTTTCTTTGTTAATATACTTTTTAGTTTTACAGCTTCTGCAAGTGGAATGGTTTTCATCTTATTCGCCCCTTTGAATTGAAATCATTGGATTGTTTGCAGAAAGTAGTGCTATTTTATAGTCACCGCCACTGACTTGACTAAACATTTTTCCTGCAGATGCTAGCAGTTTTTGGCTCTCATCTTCATCTAAAGAAGGACATAAATAAAAAATTTGTAAAGCTTCCGTTGTTATTTCTGTAACTGCGGTGCGTTTAGAATCAACAAAAGGACTACCAAATGGACCTAAATCATCTACACTACATAAAATGTTTTTTAATGAGTTGAATCGCCCATTCAATCCTTCATAACCTGTTTCTTCCTCACCTAAAGTTAGCACAACATCCCCTTGAATCTGGTTGACGTCGTAAATCCCTATTGGAATCTCGTATTGTAAAGAAAAGAAATTATTTAGATCGACTGCTGTATGGAAGGGTTCTAAGTAATTTTGTTTAGCAATGCGACGCATGAGGCTTTCGGCAGAGTGACGATAACGGTTTGGGTCGGCTCCAAAGGATTTCCACACTTTCCGCCATTCCGCAATACCTGGTCTTTCTGTTACAGGTTTTTCCTGAAGTTCAAAAAACAAATTTTCCTGATAAAGGCGAGTTCTTCCTTTTAACATTTGAGGAGATTCTGATACGACAATTTTGGTATAATGGATCATGCCGAATTTTAGTTGGCTATTAATATTAAAGAGTGAATCATTGATGGAAAGTTTCAATTCGATCACCTACTAGTTTCTAAATTAATCTATTATCTTTGAAATATCTATATATTACCAAAATAAGGAGCGGAATGCGAAGGTGAACGTCCAACAATTACAAACCGACTTAATTGAATACGCAAAATCGATTGGGGTCGATAAAATTGGTTTTACAACCGCATCACCGTTCAATGAATTAAAAAACCGATTAAAGCGACAACAAGAGTTAGGCTACCAATCAGGGTTTGAAGAATCAGATATAGAGAAGCGAACGGAACCACTTCGTCTTTTAGATTCAGCGCAAAGCATCATTGCTATAGCCCTTGCGTATCCATCGAAAATGGAGAATGCGCCGACAGGAAAAAAAGGGGAAAGGCGTGGAATCTTTGCTCGCGCTTCATGGGGAATCGATTATCATGTTGCAGTCCGTGAACGGCTACAGTTAATTGAAGAATGGTTAGAACAAAGAGTTCCTGGCGTTAAACTGAAATCAATGGTTGATACAGGTGAACTTGTGGACCGAGCAGTGGCAGAACGTGCGGGAATCGGTTGGAGTGGAAAGAATTGTTCAATTATTACACCTGAATTCGGATCTTATGTCTATTTAGGTGAGATGATTACAAATATACCGTTTGAACCAGATGAGCCAATCGAAAATGAATGTGGCGACTGTACACTTTGCTTAGATGTTTGCCCAACAGGTGCATTAGTTCAGCCAGGGCAACTAAATGCCCAACACTGCGTTGCCTTTTTAACACAAACAAAAGATTTTATGCCAGATGAATTTCGTGGGGAAATCGGTAACCGTATTTACGGGTGTGATACATGCCAAACTGTGTGTCCTAAAAATAAAAGAAAGTTTAACTGGATTCACGATGAATTCAAGCCTGATCCAGAATTAGCAAAACCTTTATTACAGCCATTATTAAACATTTCAAATAAAGAGTTTAAATCAAAATTTGGTCCAATGTCTGGATCTTGGAGAGGGAAGAAACCCATTCAGCGTAATGCCATTATCGCGTTGGCCCACTTTAAGGAACAAGAAGCAGTACCTGATTTAATTGAGTTAATGAAAAAAGATGAGCGTCCTGTCATCCGAGGAACTGCTGCCTGGGCAGTAGGGAAAATCGGCGGACCCTTAGCTGAACAAGCATTACGCACGGCTCTTGAAAAAGAAAAGGACGTAGAGGTACTAAAGGAGATTGAAAAAGGGCTTTTGTTGATTGAGTCTTGAGTAGGTGAAATGAGGAGCTGAGCAGAAATTAGCTCGTGAGCGGACGAAATATGTGGTTGAAAGGACGGAACGGGCAGCCAGCGGACGAAATCAACTCGTGAACGGACGAAACAAGTGATTATGCGGACGAAAAGCTGTTGTACTAATTGAAAAAAGTCATCATTAAGCCGATGAAGACCATAACCAGGAACGAGAATCAGAGAAAAGGTCTTCATCAAGCCGATGAAGACCAAAATCAGGAACCGGAATCAGAGAAAAGGTCTTCATCAAGCCGATGAAGACCAAAACTGAGAGCCGGAATCGTAGAAGAGGTCTTCATCAAGCCGATGAAGACCAAAACTGGAATCCCGAACCGCAGAAAAGGTCTTCATCAAGCCGATGAAGACCAAAACTGGAATCCCGAACCGCAGAAAAGGTCTTCATCAAGCTGATGAAGACCAAAACCAGGAACTGGAACCAAAGAAAAGGTCTTCATCAAGCTGATGAAGACCAAAATCAGGAACCGGAATCAGAGAAAAGGTCTTCATCAAGCCGATGAAGACCAAAACTGAGAGCCGGAATCGTAGAAGAGGTCTTCATCAAGCCGATGAAGACCAAAACCAGGAACGAGAATCAGAGAAAAGGTCTTCATCAAGCTGATGAAGACCAAAACTGGAATCCCGAACCGCAGAAAAGGTCTTCATCAAGCTGATGAAGACCATAATTAGGAATCTGAACACTATAAGGGATTTCATCAAGTTAAGCTGCACTTATGTTTGTTAGTCAGTAGAAGAATTATAAAAAATGCAAAAATGAATTAAGGGAAGTGTCTAGTTTTGCCATTGCATATTGTTTTATACCAACCAGAAATTCCTGCGAATACAGGGAATATTGCACGAACTTGTGCAGGAACAAATACTGCATTACATTTAATCCGTCCTCTGGGATTTTCCACGGATGATAAAATGCTCAAACGCGCGGGATTAGATTATTGGAATGACGTAAATATTTTCTATCACGATAGTTTAGAGGATTTTCTGGATTATGCCAAAGATGGTGACCTCTATTTAATCGAAACATATAGTGATGAACCTTATACAACACATGATTTTAGTGATCAAGAAAAAGATATTTACTTTATGTTTGGGAAGGAAACGACAGGTTTACCTAAAGACTTTGCTTATGAGCGTCGTGACAAATGTTTACGTATTCCACAAAGCGATAAAGTGCGTTCGTTGAATTTATCAAATACCGCGGCGATTGTGATTTATGAAGCATTGAGACAACAAAATTACCCAGGTTTGAAATAAATAAAAGCATCTTTGCTCAAAAATTTGAGTAAAGATGCTTTTTTTGATTTGCTAACTATATGAAGTGATCTTCCTTATTTGTGAAAGTATCCGCCCAACTTGTGGCAAAATTACACCAATTTGTGAAAGTATCCGCCCAACTTGTGGCAAAATTACACCAATTTGTGAAAGTATCCGCCCAACTTGTGGCAAAATTACACCAATTTGTGAAAGTATCCGCCCAACTTGTGGCAAAATTACACCAATTTGTGAAAGTATCCGCCCAACTTGTGGCAAAATTACACCAATTTGTGAAAGTATCCGCCCAACTTGTGGCAAAATTACACCAATTTGTGAAAGTATCCGCCCAACTTGTGGCAAAATTACACCAATTTGTGAAAGTATCCGCCCAACTTGTGGCAAAATCACACCAATTTGTGAAAGTATCGCCCCAACTTGTTACAATATCTCCCCAAACATCGAATTGTTCAGCTAAAACGAATCTTATTCACCATCAAAAGTAAAGACGATTCGAATACCTGAAGGGTCAACAGTAGAGAATGCTTGATTGCCACCGTGAGTCGGAGCGCCGTTGAAAGGTTCTACTTTTGCCCCCATATCAGCTAAGTTAGCTTTAATTTTTTCAGCTTGTTGTTCGTTATCTAAAACGACCGTAAATGATTTTAAGCCAACACCGTTTTCAGGAACTGGAGTACCACCTGCGCTATTCCAAGTGTTTAAACCGATGTGGTGATGATATTTACCTGTTGAAATGAATAATGCTTGGCCGCCATATCGAGTAACCACCTCATAGCCTAAAGCTTGCGTATAAAATTTTTCAGTTTCTGCTAGATCTGCAACAGATAAGTGGATATGACCCATTACTGTACCATTTGGTAGACCATTCCAAGCACCATCTGCTTCTGCAAGAACAGATTGCACATTTACTTGTTCAGTTGTCATATGAACCATACCATTATCGAACCAAATCCAGTTTTCTTCAGGGCGGTCAATATATACTTCAATTCCGTTACCATCTGGATCGTTTAAATAGAAAGCTTCACTAACGTGGTGATCACCAGCTCCAACGCGAACATTTTTATCAATTAAATGTTCAATAAAGTTTCCTAAATCTTTTCGTTCCGGAAGTAAAATGGCAAAGTGGTAAAGTCCTGTTTGACCTCCGCGTAATGGTAGTGCATTTGGAACTTCCTCTATAGAAAGAATACTTGTTGAACCGTCGAAAGTTAGATAAGCTGTTTGATCAGCCTGTTCAAGTACATCAAAGCCAATAATCGTTTTGTAAAATTCAATTGAACGTTCTAAATTTGAAACTTTTATTTGAACATGAGAAACATACATATTTGGTTTTTTATGAAAATGAGTAGTCATTGTATTTATTCCTCCAAGAAGTTATTTTTTACAATATACTTACTTTATGTAACTTAGTTTATTTTGTACAACGCCATATGTCAAGCACTATATTTTTCCCGAAAAGTTTTATTACATACAAAAAGGCAGCCATTAACGGCTGCCTTTTTGTTCGTAATGCTTTTGCGAGATTATTTTTCTGTATAGTCGCCTTCATAACCAGCTGTGAAAATAGCAACTAGGAATGAAATACAAACCATAAGAATTAAGATTAAGCTCATGGAAGAGTCCTCCTCATGTTATAAAAAATCTCTCATCTTAGTATAGCTCAACTATTTCCAGTTTACTACATTAAAATATACTAAGCGGCGGTTCAAATCTCATTACTCGGAGATAATATAATTAGGAGGTTGATGAAACTATGGGTAATGATAAACAACAAGAACCAAGTGGATATATGACAAATAATATGGGAGATTTAATTTTTTTAGGGAAGCAAATGGAACGCATGCGTGATGGGTCAGAACTTGAAGAGGATATGCGCTTCCCAGACCCAATTCAATTCGATGAAGCGGACAATGATAATGAAGAGAAATATAATTATCGTAATCGAAATTAAGAAAACGCCGTATTCAATTAATGTTCTCTGAATACGGCGTTTCTATTAAGAATTGACTTGATAATTTTTTAAATCTTCACGTAGGCGGGCTTTTAGGAATTTACCAACAGAAGTTTTCGGGATCTCTTTTAAGAACACCACATCGTCTGGTAACCACCATTTAGCAAATTGATTTTCTAAATAACTTATTAACTCTTCTTTTGTGACTTTTACACCCTCTTTTAAAACAACACATGCCAATGGACGTTCTTGCCATTTTTCATGAGGGACGGCAATAACAGCCGCTTCAAATACAGCTTCATGTGTCATTAGGGCATTTTCTAAATCGACTGATGAAATCCATTCACCACCACTTTTAATTAAATCCTTCGTGCGGTCTGTAATTTTAATATAGCCTTCTGGTGTTACAACTGCGATATCTCCTGTATAAAGCCAGCCCTCTTTAAATGCCTCAGCTGTTCGTTCATCATTATAATATTCGTTGGCAATCCAAGGTCCGCGAATGCGAAGTTCCCCCATAGTTGCCCCATCCCAAGGTACTTCTCCTTGTTCATTCACTACTTCCGTTTCTAATAGTGGGACAGTTAACCCTTGTGTTGCACGAATGTTAATTTTCTCTTCAGCCGTCCAATCTTCCATAGCTGTTGTATAGTTGGAAAGGCTAACAATAGGACTTGTCTCAGTCATGCCATAGCCAACAATAAAGGGAATCTTATATTTTTCTTCAAATGTTTTAATCAAACCTTTTGGTGAAGCAGATCCTCCACAAACAATGGATCGCAGTGATGAAAGGTCACGAGGATTCTTTTCTTGTTCTTGAACAACTCCTAACCAAATTGTCGGTACTCCAGCAGTAGTCGTTACTTTCTCTTGCTCAATCAAATCTAACAGAAGAGCTGGGGTAAACATTGGACCTGGTAATACTTGAGTTGTTCCAAAGTTTACTGCTGCAAAAGGCATTCCCCATGCATTGACATGGAACATAGGGACTACCGGCATGATCACATCTTTTTCACACAGACCAAGTGTATCCGATAAGCCAAGAGTAAGGCTATGCAGGACCAAGCTTCGATGTGTATAGGTGACACCTTTTGGCATTCCAGTTGTTGCACTTGTATAACACATACCTGCGGGACTATTTTCATCTAAGTCTTCCGGAAATTTGAATTCATCGGATGCCTCTGAAAGTAGTTGTTCATAAGAGTAAACATTAGGGAAACTTGATGATGGTACAGTGAAGTCGTCTTGCATCACAATGATATGTTTTACAGTTTTTAAATAAGGAATGGCTTTTTCAAATAAAGGGAACAGGTCTCCATCAATGAGTAAAATTTCATCTTCTGCATGATTAATAACATAGATAATATGTTCAGGAGATAATCGGATGTTAATCATATGAAGGATTGCACCCGCACAAGGCACAGCAAAATAGGCTTCTAAATGTCGGTGGTGGTTCCAAGCGAAAGAACCAACTTTTGTGCCACGTTTCATGCCAAGCTTTGTTAGAGCATCCGCAAGCTTTCGAGTTCTTTTTACGTAATCTTTATATGGAATTCTATGCGTTTTTTGTGCACTTGTTCTCGAAATTATTAGCTTCTCAGGATAATATCTTTCAGCGCGTTTTAAAAAACTTGTTAATAATAGAGGGGTTTCCATCATCATATAGACCAGCTCCTTATCTTTATCAATTACGCCTCGGCGTAATTGCGTCCGGATTTTGAATTGTGCAAGGGCCAACAGGATGTTGGCCAGTTAGCCGTTGTCGCACGGATGCCACGTTCTTAGGCTAACATCCTATAACTCCTCTCAAAATCCGTCACATCCGCCGGAGGCTTTATCTTCATTCAGTCAGTCACCACCTATAGAGGAGGGAGTCTTCTATACCTTTCGTAAGCTCTCAGTAAAAAAAGATATGCTGAATGAAGATAAGAATTCTTAACTAACATGGTTGTGAAATCACAAAGACTTAAAGCAATATATTTATAGATCAGGGCTTTTATAACGAGAATCATTAGAATCTATTTAAAAGTAATTTTTGCAGTCTGAAATCTATCTAATAGTTAATAAATAATTCAAATCCCGAGTAATTTCATTACAATTATATGAAAGCGAAATGTATAATAAAGGTATTTGATAGAGGAGGGAATTCTATGGCAATCATTCCAACTAAAAAATTGGCTAATGGAGTCGAGATGCCTTACTTAGGTTTAGGCGTTTTTAAAATGACTGATCGTGAAGAATCCATTCAAGCGATGAAAAAAGCACTTGAAGTGGGATATAGAGCTATTGATACTGCTGCTTTATATGGTAACGAAGAGGAAGTCGGAATTGCTATACGTGAATCAGGTGTTCCAAGAGAAGAGATTTTTGTTACGACAAAAGTATGGAATAAAGACCAAGGCTACGATTTAACTTTAAGAGCTTTTGAAACTTCTTTGAAAAAATTAGGTCTGGAGTATATCGATTTATATTTAACACACTGGCCTGTTGAAGATAAATTAGTGGATACGTATCGCGCGATTGAGCGTCTATATGAAGAGAAGCTAATTCGAGTACCTGGCGTTTCAAATCACCATCAACATCACTTGGAAAAAATCTTTGCGAAAGCAAACGTTAAACCAATGGTAGATCAAATTGAATTACATCCTTACTTATCACAACAAGAGTTACGCAGTTTCTGTACTGAAAATGATATAGCAGTAACGGCATGGTCCCCTCTAGGTAGAGGTGGTGTGTTACAAGATGAGACAATTGTAAACATCGCAAATGCGATTGGCAAAACAGCAGCACAGGTTGTGTTACGTTGGCATTACCAACATGACATCATTTCTATTCCTAAATCTGTAACACCAAATCGCATCGAGGAAAACATGCAAATTTTTGACTTTGAACTTTCCGACGAACAGATTACACAATTAAATAACTTAAACAAAAATCAACGTTTCGGTCAAAATCCGGACAATTTCCATTTTGATTTTTAAATATATAGGGTAAAGGGGAAATTTGAATGACAATTTCTAAAACAATCACTTTAGCAAATGGAGTAGAAATGCCTCGTCTAGGTTACGGCGTATTTCGAATGAAAGAACACGATGTAGCATACCAAGGGGTAATTGAAGCATTAAATGCAGGATATCGTGCCATTGATACAGCAGCGATTTACGAAAATGAAGAAGCTGTTGGAAAAGCTATTAAAGATTCAGGAGTTCCTCGTGAAGAACTTTTCATTACAACAAAAGTTTGGAATGCCGATCAAGGCTTTGATAACACATTACGTGCTTTTGAAACTTCATTAAAGAAATTAGGACTAGATTATGTTGATTTATATTTAACACATTGGCCAAAGCCAACTTTAGCTGACACATATAAAGCAATTGAACGTTTATATGAAGAGAAATTAATTCGCGTACCGGGTGTTTCAAATCACCACGAGCATCATTTAAAAGAAGTATTTGAAGTGGCAAATGTGAAACCAATGGTAAATCAAATCGAATGTCATCCTTCATTATCGCAAAATGCGTTACGTGAGTTCTGCTCAGCTAATAATATTGCAGTAACAGCTTGGGCTCCACTTGGTACTGGTATTGTCTTTACACATCCTGTGATTAAAAAATTAGTAGAGAAATATAATAAAAGCGCGGCACAAATCGTTTTAAGATGGCATTTAGAGATTGGAAATATCGCGATTCCTAAATCTGTCACACCAGAACGTATTAAAGAAAACTTGAATGTATTTGATTTTGCATTAACGAATGAAGAAGTTGCATCTATTACAGCTTTAAATACATTCCACCGTACAGGTTCAGATCCAGATAACTTCAACTTTTAATAAAAAAAGAAGCGGAAGATTTGAACTCTAACTTCTATTGAAAACAGTAGATGGGATAAGGAAATCGTAATGATTTTCTTATCCCATTTTTTATTGTTAAATTTATTGTTAGTGGTAAATAAGACTTGAACACATTTCACTCGGTTTTTTCACTAAAATTGCATCATAGCAATTGGCTACTATTTCAGACTCCGAAAGTTCGTTCTGTAATATAAAATGAAAAAAGCTGCTCTATAGGCACAACGCCTATAAAACAGCCTTCGTTATTTATTGATCCTCTACAATAATTCTTTCATTTAAAAACGGATGGTCGAATTCGAGTTGGATTGCGTGTAATTCGTAATCTCCAGATGCCGTTTCACGTGCATTATACATCGTGTCCCCTACGATGGGATGACCAATATAAGACATATGAACACGGATTTGATGTGTACGACCTGTTTCAAGAATTAGACGTACTACACAAGTATTTTTAAATCGCTTTACTACTTCAAAATGGGTGACAGCATGTTGGCCTGATGCTGAAACGACTCGGCGTGTTGCGTGGTGTCGGTCTTTTCCGATAGGTTCATTAATTGTTCCGCTTGTTTCTCGAATATTTCCTTGCACTTCCGCTTGATACGTTCGAATAATTGTTTTCTCTTCAATCATTCGATCAAAAATGGACTTTGCAATTGGATGCTTTGCTACAAGTAGTAATCCTTTTGTTCCGCGATCTAAACGGTGAACATGCTCAGCGTAATGCCCACCGTTGGATTGTATATGTGCCATTACGTGGTTCATGCAAGTATCGCGATCCCACTCATCATTAGGGTGAGTAGACATCCCTTTAGGTTTGGAAACAATTAAACAGTGATCATCTTCATATTGAATCGTCACTTCACATTTCTCAGTCGGAATATAGCTAGATTCGGGAATATCAAATGTAAATTGAAGAATTGTTCCTTTTTCAAGCCCTTCCTTCCATAAAACTGGTGTACCATCCTTCAAAGTAACTGCTTTTGCCATCCTTAACTCATGAACTAGCTTCTTTCCTAGACGCCAATTATTGCGTAGTAAATCTTCAACGGTTAATCCGTTTTGTATAATTTGGTATTGAAACATGTTAGATCCTCCATAAAAAAATCGTGCTCCTTAAGAACACGATTTACTTATTACAATTATTTTAAAACAACTTCATTGAAAAACTGACGGATTGTTTCTTCCGGTGCATCTCCTACTAAACGATTCACTTCTTTGCCATCTTTAAAGTGGATTAAAGTAGGGGTTGCCTCCACATTGTAGTCATCCCAACCAGCTTGATATTCTAGAATGTTTAACTGGTCAATTTCTACACCCATTTCGTCTGCAATCGGCATTAATTTCGGCGTCATATTCTTACAGTGAGGGCATTCAGGACTAAATAAATATGCGGTTACCGGTTCTCCCGAAGCAATCTTTTCTTCTAGTGCATCCGGTAAGATTATATTTTGGTAATTTTCATCATCTAATAAATCAATAGTAGATTGACGTAGATTATCCGTACCGTATGGATTATTTTCTAATTTATCTTTGTTTGAAAGATTTGTTAATAAAATAATCACTATAAATAAAACAACGACAACTCCACCAATAATTCCAAGTTTTTTCAAATTACTTTTCCTCCTTTATTTGTTTCATCATATAAAAACTTGTAATGGCAATTAAAATGAATGCAGTTAATGCTAAAAATGGAATCGTAATAAAGCCAAACCAGTTAATGTATTGACCTGTACATGGTACTCGTCCGCAAGCAGGTGCTGTCTCAGTTAAGAAGTCAAGTTTTTGAATACCATAATGATATAGGGAAATTGCTCCACCAATACACGAGAATACTGCTGTTGTCACGGCGATTCTTACATTTTTTTGTATGTATGCTACGGTAGTTAAAATCAAAATCGGATACATTAAAATACGTTGGTACCAACACAATTCGCAAGGTTCATATTGGCGTATTTCAGAAAAGTAGAGGGAACCTAGTGTTGCTACTAGTGAAGTGAGCCATATAAATAGTAAACTATTCTCAAGTTTTTTATTCATTTTTTATCTCCTAAAAAGATTTTCTCTCGTTGTTTTGATTATAGATGGTTCATAATTAGAAGTAAATGAAATTGATTTGGTCCAAAGCACTATAAAAGAATAAAAGACTACTATATAAAGCGTTTTCATTTTCGCTGTTATGGTAGTCTTTCACACATGTTTTATTCAATTAACTGTAGCATGAAGCTTAAATCATTATTTAAGTGCTTTTTCATTAGTTCAGCAGCTAAGCTTTCATCTCTGTCTTTTATAGCATGATATAACTGTCTATGTTCCTCATATAATAAAGGTCGTTTATTTTGTACTAGTTTCTGACTAGCAATATGTATAGTAGAATCCATTTGTTCGGACGTACGAATCAATACTGGGTTATTACACTCCGTTAAAATAATATTGTGGAAGCGTTTGTTCGCGGCAACTATGTGAGCAGTTTCTCCTTTTTGGGAATCTTCTAGCGTTAGTTTAAGTTCGTTTAACTTTTCAACTGACATGTTTTTGGCTGCTTGTTGAATTGCGTAACATTCTATTATTGATCTAAATTCAAATGCATGAATTAAATCTTCTTTAGTTGGATTGTATACGCGTTTATTTCTGATTAGTCCTTCTTGTTCCAAATGTCGTATAGCTTCACGAATTGGTGTACGACTAACACCAATATCTTCTGCAAGTCTTTCTTCCACTAGTTTCGTGCCGCCATCTAGTTCGCCACCTAATATTTGAGTTCGAATCGTTTCATAAGCAAGTCGGTAAGCGCTAGAGCTCGATGTAAACACAGTCTGCATAGTTTCTTCCCCCCTAGTAACATAAACATGTAAGTATTATACAACATATATAAATCTATTAAAATTACAATTTAATTCCAATAATTGTTAGTAAAAGTAAATTTCAATCTAAAGTATGAGAACCGAACAAATGCGTTTGGCTAGGCACAAATGATATGATAAAAACAATATTAAATTTTTGAATAGAGGAATCGGAATGGCAATGAACGATCATTCAAATATAACAATTTTAAAAGAGATTGCGGAACTTCTTAATGAGGAAACGGAAATGGTTCCGATGTTAAAGGGTGCATTATGTAAATTTTTAAATGGAACGAATTTTAGTACAGGCTGGATTTTTTTTATTAATAAGAAAGGGAAGTCTGAGCTAGTAGTTCATGAAAAATTACCTGATGCGCTTGAGTTTAATGGTTGTCAGTACTTGAAAAATGGAGGATGTTGGTGTGTTTCTCGCTTTCGAAATGATCAGTTAAAAAAAGCGTCCAATATTATTGAATGTCAACGATTGGAGAGTGCGATTGAAGCAAATGTAGGTGAGACGGATGGAATCACACACCACGCCACGGTTCCTTTACAATCTGGGGGAGAACGATTCGGTCTATTAAATGTTGCTTCCCCACATATCGAAAGTTTCTCTGATGAAGAGTTAGAACTTCTTGAATCTGTCGCTTTTCAAATGGGGTCTGCAATCAAACGAATCCATTTAACAAAACAAGAGCAAGAAATGGCTTTATTAAATGAACGTAATCGTCTGGCTCGGGATCTTCATGATTCCGTTAATCAATTATTGTTCTCTGTTACGTTAACTGCACGAGCAGGGATTGAAATGAGTGAAGGGCAAGAAATTAAGGAAACGTTTAGAGAAATACAACAACTTACCCAAGAAGCATTAACAGAAATGAGAGCTCTTATTTGGCAATTAAGGCCTAAGGGATTAGAAAGTGGAATTATAGATGCCATTAAAGCTTATTCTGAAATGTTGGGCATTAAGTTAACGGTTAATGTTTCTGGCGTTTTACAATTTCCATCTCGAGTGGAGGAAACTTTATATCGGATTGCCCAAGAAGCGCTAAATAATGTAAGGAAACATGCAGGAGTACAAGAAGCAGTTATTTATATGACAGTTACATCAACAGATATTTTACTTGTTATTAAAGATGAGGGCAGAGGCTTTGCCATTGACCCTGATGTTACGATTCCATCAATTGGCTTACAATCAATTCGTGATCGCGCGGTTGCGATTGGTGGTACAGCAGATTGGGTAAGTGAAATAGGGAAGGGTACGGAATTATTAATCCGATTGCCATATTAGGGGGGAAGAAGATGATTCGAGTATTAATTGCGGATGATCACCATGTCGTGAGAAGAGGGCTGTTGTTCTTTTTGAAAACACAAAAAGATATCGAGGTAGTAGGAGAAGCAAAAAATGGCGTTGAAGCAGTTCAGCTTGTTGAAAATTTGCAACCTGATATTGTCTTAATGGATCTTGTAATGCCTGAAATGGATGGTATTCAAGCGACAAAAAAAATAAAGGCAAAATGGCCAAATGTAGCGGTTTTAATGCTAACTAGTTTTTCAGATAAAGACCACGTATTACCTGCAATTGAAGCGGGGGCAGCAGGCTATCAATTAAAAGATATTGAACCAGATGATTTAGTAAATTCAATAAGAAGAATCATGAATGGGGAAAATATTATGCACCCTGTCGCAACGTCTCAATTAGAAGAACGAAAAAAAGAAGAGAAGAACTTACCACACATAAAAAGTCCGTTAACACCAAGAGAACAGGATGTACTATCAGAGTTAACAAAAGGAAAAAGTAACCGAGAAATTGCTTCATCTTTATTTGTCACTGAAAAAACGGTTAAAACACATATTTCAAATATTTTTACCAAGCTTGAAGTACAAGATCGCACTCAAGCGGCATTATATGCTGTTAAACATAATTTAACAGAAGGTAGCGGAATAAGTTGAAACTTCTATTAGTAGGGGGATTTAATCTTTCGCTAATTGACCAAGGAATACAAGCTAAATATTTAACTATAATGTTTGAACATAATTAAAGGCATCTGAAGCTTTCAACTCTTCAGATGCCTTATTTGCTTGCTGAGTTAGGGTATTTTTTACAAAGGACGTTCTCCGCATTACTTGTTAGAAATGAAAATCTTCTTCCATTGGCTTTCTAGTTTCGTACGGTTCGATATGCACAAGGACCATACAATATGGATTAAACCGTCTAACTGTAGACTCTATTTTTTCGGTGATCTTGTGACTTTCCCATACATTTAAGTGTGGGTTTACAGTTACGGTTACATCAATAAAGCTCATATTTCCGTGAGAGCGTCCTTTAAAATCAATTAATTCAATAACGCCTTCTACTTTTTTTATGAGTACTGACAACGTCTCAGCTTCATCAATATCAAATGCGTCCGTTAGCGTTTGAACAGCTTCCCAAAAAATTTCTATAGCAGTTTTTATAATAATTAACCCGACAATTAGCGCTGTAATCGTATCAATAATTGGGAAGCCTAGGACTGCTCCAAAGATCCCAATTGCAGTTCCAATACTTACAAGGGCGTCAGAACGATTATCATATGCTGCCGCTTTTACAGCAGAACTGTTAATTTTTTTAGCTAGAGCTAAATTATATCGGTACACAAAATACATAACTAGTGCACTACCTAAAGCGACATATGCAGTCAGTGTTGATGGAGTTTCACGGACTGGATTCCATAAATTGATAGCAGAACTAAAGAGAACTTGTATCCCAACCACCATCATAATAAAAGATGCAACAAGTGAAGCTATGGTTTCTGCACGTAAATGGCCATATTGGTGGTTAGAATCAGGTGGTCGTTGTGAAATCCTTAAACCGATTAAGACAGCAATCGATGCGATAATGTCTGTTGTATTGTTTAATCCATCTGCTTTTAAAGCTTCTGATGCCCCAATATATCCTATGATTAGTTTCAGTGAACTCAAAATTAAATATGTACCAATTGAAAGCCAAGCACCTTTTTCCCCGGCTCGTAAATTTGTATACAGTTCCACTTTGTTTCCTCCAAGCAAAAATCCTGAACATGATAAAACGACCTTCCAATTGGAAAGTCGTTTGTCATTAAGGTCTTATTCTTTATCTTCTGATGAGTTTGAAGATTCATCTTCATTTTCTTCTTCAACCTCAGGTAATTTTGTAACTTCTAAGTAAAGTATGTGGTGTCCGTCTAATTCTTTAATTTTGAATTCATATCCTTCAAATTCAAAACTATCCCCCTCGACTGCATCGAATCGCTGAGTTAAGAACCATCCACCAATGGTATCTATATCTTCATCATCAATATGAATACCTAGCATATTATTTACTTCTTCAATTAATAACTTTGCATCTATGATATAATGGCCGCTACTAATTTCTTGAACTTCAGGGATTTCATCTTCATCAAATTCGTCTTGGATATCACCGACAATCTCTTCGATAATATCTTCAATTGTAACTAATCCAGATGTACCACCATATTCATCCATTAGAATCGCCATATGAATACGTTCTTGTTGTATTTTAAGTAATAAATCACTTATTGGAACCGTTTCAAAAATTCGGATAACAGGTTGCATATACTCAACAACTTGTTTATCTCCATTTGTTGGGTCTTGAATATACGCTGTTAATAAATGTTTTAAGTTCACTAGTCCAATCACATGGTCTTTGTCACCATCTGTTACTGGATAACGAGTATATTGTTCTACGCCCATTACTTCAAATACTTGTTTGATTGTTAAATCTTTTTCGATACTAACAATTTCAGTTCGAGGTACCATAATTTCCTTCGCAGTACGTTCAGAAAACTCAAAAATACTTGTTACGTATTCGTATTCAGAGTGGTTGATTTCTCCACCTTTATAACTGTCCGTTAAAATCATGCGAAGTTCTTCTTCAGAGTGAGCTACTTCTGACTCGGAAGCCATTTTAAATCCAAATAATCCCGATAATGCTCTTGCTGAACCGTTTAACGCACGGATAAAAGGATACATCACATTATGGAACACTAATAATGGTCCTGAAAGTCTTAAAGTAAGTTCTTCTGATTTTTCAATGGCAAACGTTTTTGGAGTTAATTCCCCTACGACAACGTGTAAATAAGTTACAAGCATAAATGCTATAAGGAATGAAAGGAATTTAGATACAGTTGGTTCTAAATTCATTAGGTCAAATAATGGATGTAAAACCATCTCAAAAGTAGGTTCACCTAACCAACCTAAACCAAGGGCTGTAATAGTGATTCCTAATTGGCAAGCTGATAAATATTCATCCAGATTTGAAATAACCTTTTTAGCTTTAATTGCTCTTTTATTTCCTTCAGCAACTAATTGATCAATACGTGTTGTTCTTACTTTTACAATTGCAAACTCAGTTGCAACAAAAAATGCCGTAGCAGCAATTAAAAAAATAAACGCCGCCAACTTAATGGTTAGCTCTACTATGTCTACGTCCAAATACTTTCTTTGTCCCATGCCCAAATGAGGGGTGCGAACAAAGAGTACACCTCCTGTAATTAAAAATATGAAATAACAATACAATGATAAAATATTTTTAATAAAAATACAAATTATGAATACAAATTCAAAAGTGAAATTTATCAATCTTTCATGAATAAAAATTGGGAGAAGAGAATATTTATATTATGTTTCTTAAAAGAAGAGTGTGAATTATTTCGGTTTTGTTAATCAATTGTTAAAATTATTAATGTTTTCTAATAATTGTTGACTCGTAAAAATCCAAGTGCTACATTTTAGGAGCAAATATAAAAGTAAGGAGGTAAGGATTATGAAAATGAGATTTAAAAATACGCCAGCAATCGAATATTATGATCCGACCCTTCCCAATTACTCTTATTAATTGCTCGAACGCGCACAATATTAATGTAAGGTACGGGTATAGTATGTATCCGTACCTTTTTTAGGCACTTTTCCTATAGAGGGGGAGGTGCCTTTTTTGTTGCGCTCAAAAAATCCATCCAATTATTATGTAAAGGAAAGATTATCTTTAAAAAGATTATTAAAAAGAGATTCTCCCAACAGGAAGAAGGTGCTTATATTGTTTGATGTTTTATTGAAATTAAAATGGTTTTTTCAAAAATTTTGGAAGCAATACACAATCGCAATTGTGTTTCTTATTATTGCGAGTTTCTTAGAAGTCATACCTCCGTGGTTACTAGGGAATGCAATCGATGAAATAACGACAGACCAAATGACTGCTGCAACCCTTCGGAATTTTTTAATTTTATTTGTGGCAATTATTATTGGTAGTTATGTAATGAATTTTATTTGGCAGTATCAACTTTTTGGTGGAGCCATTACGCTTGAGCGAATCTTACGTAAACGATTAATGCATCATTTCTTAAAAATGACACCAACATTTTATGAGAAAAATCGGACAGGGGACTTAATGGCAAAAGCGACGAATGATTTAAATGCTGTGTCATTAACTGCGGGATTCGGAATTATGACCCTAATTGATTCCACTGTCTATATGGGGGCAATTATCGTTGCAATGGGTTTCTTTATTTCTTGGAAATTAACTTTTTTTGCAATGCTTCCAATACCAATTATGGCCATCTTAATGCAATATTTAGGAAAAATTGTCCATGAACGTTATACAACAGCCCAAAATTCATTTGGTACCTTAAATGACCATGTTCTTGAATCGGTTGCTGGTGTGAGAGTAATCCGCGGCTTTGTACAAGAAAAGAAAGACGAATCTCGTTTTGCTGAAATGAGTGAAGAAGTACTTCAGAAAAATATCCATGTTGCAAAAATTAATGCATTATTTGGTCCAATCACGAAAGTTGGGACTGGGATTAGTTACGTTGTGACATTGGGTTATGGGGCTTATCTAATTTCGAATGGTGAAATGTCAATTGGTCAACTGATTACTTTTACTGTTTATTTAGGTTTAGCTGTTTGGCCTATGATGGCAGTTGGGGAACTAATCAATGTTATGCAGCAAGGAAATGCATCCCTAGACCGAGTTCAACAAACGTTAAAATATGAAGAAGACGTAAAAGATTCTCATGATCCGATTAAAGCTGTAAATCCTTCTAACATTGGATTCGAACAATATACATTCCAATATCCCTTCTCGCAAGGCAAGAATTTACAAAGTATTTCAGTTCATTTACAAAAGGGGCAAACGCTTGGAGTCGTTGGTAAAACAGGTGCAGGTAAAACCACTTTCGTAAAACAGCTATTAAGAGAATATCCACTGGGGGAGGGGCAACTTGTTTTTGGTGATGTCGATATTGCCAAAATCCCGAAAGAGCAGGTCTTGGACTGGATTGGTTATGTTCCACAAGACCACTTTTTATTCTCCAGATCTATAAGAGAAAATATTCTATTTGGACTTGAAGGCGCTGGAAGAAATAGATTACAGGAAGCGATTAGACTTGCGGATTTCGAGAAGGATTTGGAGAATCTGCCTTTAGGAATTGAAACACTTGTGGGAGAAAAGGGAGTATCTCTTTCTGGTGGTCAAAAGCAAAGGGTTTCCATTGCACGAGCATTGATTAAAAATCCCGAGATCCTAATATTGGATGATTCGCTGTCAGCAGTTGATGCAAAAACGGAAGCGAAAATTATTGAAAATATCCAGCGTGAAAGAAAAGAAAAAACGACTATTATTACAACACATCGTCTTTCAGCCATTCATCATGCAGACTGGATTATCGTGTTAGATGAAGGGGAAATCATTGAGGAAGGTACACACGAAGAACTTCTTTCAAAATCAGGCTGGTATAAAGAACAATATGATCGCCAGCAAATGGAGGGAGTGTCTGAATGAGTACTAATAAAAAGTTGTTTCAATATACATTGCTATTTAAAAAGCCTATTTTAATTGGTCTAAGTTTCCTTATAGTTGGTGTGTTAACAGACTTAGCAGGCCCATTTATTGCAAGATATATCATTGACCATTATATGACACTTGGGATCATTGATTTTCAGCCAATTCTCATCCTACTCACAGTGTTTTTAGGGTTAGAGCTGTCAACTGCAGTTCTTCGTTACTTTATGTACATATATTTGCAAATTGGTGCAAATCGTATTGTGCAAAAGATTCGTCAGGATGTTTTTGGTCATATACAAACCTTACCAATAGAATATTTTGACCGCTTACCAGCTGGGAAAATTGTTGCGCGAGCAACGAATGATACCGAGGCGATTCGAAACTTGTATGTTCAAGTGCTTCAGCAATTTGCGAGTAGTACAATTTCAATTATTGGGGTGTATGTAGCACTATTTCTTTTAAATTGGAAAATGGCTACAATCTCGCTTATTGTCGTTCCAATCATTTATTTCTGGATGATTGGTTATCGAAAATTTGCTTCTAAATATAATCATGTTGTTCGTACAAAAATCGCGGACATTAATGGGATGATCAATGAAGCGATTAATGGAATGAATATTATTCAAGCCTTCAAACGTGAAGAACAAATGAAAAATGAGTTTGCAGAAATGAACGATGAACATTACCACTATCAACGAAAGCTATTGTTCTTAGATTCTGCAACTTCCTTTAATTTAGTGGGTGTACTTCGACTAATCATTTTCGCCATCTTAATTTATTACTTTGGTACACAGTCCATCACAACAACTACAGTAATCACTGCAGGTACATTGTATGCCTTTGTTGACTATATAACACGATTGTTTAATCCAATTGTAAATATGGTGAATCAGTTCTCCCAATTAGAGCGGTCATTAGTAGCGGGTTCTAGAGTATTTGAATTATTAAATCATAAAGGTGAACCTGTTAGCACTGAAATGGTTAGTAGATACGAAGGGAATGTAGTTTTTAACAATGTAAGCTTTGCCTACAAAGAGGATGAATATGTTTTGAAAAACATAAGTTTCACTGCGAATAAAGGAGAGACCATTGCTTTAGTAGGACATACCGGTTCGGGAAAGAGTTCCATTATGAATTTACTTTTTCGATTTTATAACCCACAAAAAGGGGAAATAAAAATAGATGAAAAAAATATTGTTGAAATATCCCGGCAAGCATTACGAAAACATATGGGAATTGTGTTGCAGGATCCGTATTTATTTACGGGAACAATTGAAACGAATGTGAGTTTAGGTGACCCAACAATTTCTCGAGAAACTGTAAAAAAAGCACTAGATGCAGTAGGCGGAGAGCGGGTACTTAAAAATCTTCAAAAAGGATTAGATGAACCTGTTTTAGAAAAGGGTAGTACACTTTCCTCTGGTCAACGGCAACTCATATCCTTTGCACGAGCGCTTGCATTTAACCCAGCAATTTTAATATTGGATGAAGCCACTTCTAATATTGATACAGAAACAGAAGAAATCATTCAGCATGCGATGGACGTATTAAAACAAGGAAGAACAACTTTTATTATTGCCCACCGATTATCTACGATTAAGAATGCTGACCAAATTTTAGTATTAGATCGAGGAGAAATAGTTGAACGCGGTACACATGATGAACTAGTAGCATTAGGTGGTCGATACGAGAAAATGTATCGCTTACAGGCCGGGTTGCTGTAGAGGGAATCGGTGAAGTCAAAGCGAAGTGGTCTTTAGTGGGATGCTCCATGAAAGGCGCAAGAGGCAGTATAGACTTAGGATTTTTTATTCGGATACTGCAGTGAAAAGATGTTCATTACCTGGATGAAGAGGATTTTGATGCGGAATCAGCTGGGAAACCCCGTTCATCGCATGGATGAAGAGGATATAGCCTCTAATACGCTAAAGAAAAGCAGTTCATCCTCTCGATGAACTGCTTTTTAACACCCAATTTTGCGAATCAATGTTCACCCCATCAAATGAACCCTTGAATCTTTACTTTATTATAGAGATTAAAGTTTAACTAAATCTATTATATCTTGTTGAACATCTTAATCATAAACATGGTACAACATTAATTCGTGAACCATTTTTTCAATATCTGCTTTTGCAGCTGGCGGTTCACCAATCCACACTATTTTCCCGTCTTTCATGTATTCTGCACTATATCGCTGTTGTTTGTAATAAAAAGAAATCGCCCATCCTGGAATGGAGGCATTTTCAAATAGCGGTTTAAAATTGAAATGCTGTAGCATGTACATCCCCCTTGTACTTCAAACTTGAGTTCATCTTACTAAAAGATTGGTAGTAAGGCTAATATTTTCTTTCCATTATCTTCGTTTGTTATAATGGTATAAGTTTTTATGGAATGAGAGGAATCCGAATGGAAAACGCAATTACTACAATTATATTCATGGGAGTTGTTGGAGCTGTAATTGGTGGTTTCACAAACTATTTGGCCATTAAAATGTTATTTAGACCGTATAATGCAATCAAGATTAAATCCTGGCAACTACCATTTACTCCTGGTCTAATTCCAAAGAGACGAGGCGAATTAGCAAAACAATTAGGGGAAACCGTAACAAAATATTTGTTAACCCCAGAAGTGTTTAAAAAGAGATTCTTTTCGGAGGATATTCGAAATTCTGTTTTGAACTATTCACAAGAAAAGATCGAAAAAATTATATTTACAAATGATAAGACCCTTCTCGATTGGATGAAATTAGCTGGTTTTAACGGGGTACCTGAGAAAATCGAAGAAAAAGTTGACGCAGTAATCGAAAAACAATTTTTGCAAGTAAAGAATACATTATCTACGAAGTCAATTGAACAGCTATTACCTGAAAATATCCAGCAGTCAATCAATAAAAAAATCCCTGAAATTGCCAACCACGTTTTGAATAAAGGAGAAGAGTATTTTGTATCCGATAAAGGTGAGGCAACTATCCGAAATATGATGGATGACTTTTTATCTTCTAAGGGGTCATTTGGTGGCATGATTCAAATGTTCCTAGGTGATTCCAATTCACTTGTGGGAAAAATTCAACGTGAACTCGTGAAGTTTTTAAATTCACCAGGTACAAAAAATCTATTAATAAATCTCATATCACAGGAATGGGATAAAATTAAACAGCAGCCCGTAATGAATTATATAAATGATGTACAATTAGAACCAATCCTAGTAAACTTACAGACATATGCAAAAAAAGAACTTGCCATTACAGACCGTCTAGATAAAACAATAAACCACTACCTTCCAGAAGGAAATGAATGGGTTAAAAATCAATTAATTCCTAAAATAGTTGACCAAGGTTTTGGTATAGCTGAAAACAAACTTGAAGATGTGTTAGATCGATTAAATTTACAAGAAGTTGTACGAGAACAAGTTGATTCATTCCCTCTTGAAAAATTAGAGGAACTTGTCATCGGAATTGCTAGTCGTGAATTAAAGATGATTACCATTTTAGGAGCTGTTCTCGGAGGCGTCATCGGAATTGTGCAAGGTTTGATTGTATTTATGCTAAATTAAAAATGAGAGTGGGTAATCCTTTTGTCTAACATTTACAATGACATGAATAAGTTAGAGGCGTCTTTACGTGAAACAAACGAATTTTTAACTTTAAAAGAAGCAGTAGAAGCAGTGAAAAATGACGACGAAGCAAGAAAATTATTTACAAACTTCCGTGATATTCAACTAAAATTACAACAAAAGCAAATTGCTGGAGAAGAATTGTTAGAAGACGAATATAACTATGTACAAAAAGCAGCTCAATTAGCTCAACAAAACCCTAAAATTTTAGCAATGTTAGAAGCTGAAATGGCAGTAAGTAATGTGATTGAAGAAGCTAATCGCATTTTTGTAAAACCAATCCAATCGTTATACGATGGACTATAAAATTGTTGGACCACACTTTATTTAGAGTGTGGTCTTTATTTTTTTAGAAACAAGGTTCTTCATGAACGGGTCCGTGAAGTTCAAAAAGAGTGGGGAGTGCAACGACGATGAGCTTCATCAGATTCAGTTAACTGCTCTGAATAGGGTGAAACTCAACCATTTTGATGAGATAAGGGAAAAGTTTCCTTTATTTCGGGTAAGATATAAGGATTTTTTTATATAAGGGAAATTTTTTCCGTTAATGTAAGAAGAGGAGGCATCTAGGGCAGATATAAGGGAATAAAATTCCGTTAACTGCTCTAGATTATGGTCAAATTCAACGATTTAGATGAGATAAGGGAAAAAACTTCTCTTATTTCGGGTAAGATAAAGCTATTTTTTAATATAAGGGAAATTTTTTCCGTTAATGTACGAAGAGGAGGCATCTAGGGCAGATATAAGGGAAGAAAATTCCGTTAACTGCTCTAAATTATAGTCAAATTCAACGAGGTATCTAGGGCAAACATAAGCAGAGAAAATTCGTCCTTTATCTGGCCCATGAAGTTCAAAAAGAGTAATAGCAAACTCTACATCAAGAAAAACTCGCCACACAAATCGAGCACAGCTAGTATAATCAAATACGCCTTGGATATATGTGCTTCCGAATTTTCAGTGCGTACGTAATCACCCACGTCCACCACCTTTAACTTTCTTCGAATTGTATAACTCGCACAATGAACCCCTCTCAAAATCCGTGACATCCACCGGAGGATTTTTCTTCATTCAGGCAATTAATAACAATTGGAACTAGCTTCTTATCTTAGAGATAAATATATTATTATCCTATAAGCCCCGTCTTTTATGTTGAATGAAGAAAAACAAATCGACAGATACTTCAATTGATTGTTACAATAGAAAAAGTGATTTTAAATGAAACGGTGATTTACTATTATTATTTAGGAAGAGAGTTTGAGCAATGAAAAAAATACAAGTGAATGAACAGTTTAGAGAAGACTGGAATCGCGTGTTAAACCATATAGCTAATTTATTTTATGAAGACTCCAAAATCGTTGTATCTTCAGATGATGCAGATCTATCCATTCAATTTACTCATTCGATCGATGAAGATTATACGATCCATACATCAAGTGAGTTAATGGTTGATGGTCAATCTTATACAAGTAATTACGCAATTGGTTATGAAACAGAAGGAACAGAAAAAGAGCAAAATATCCGCATGAAGCGAGCATTGTCGCATGTCATGTTAGATGTACTTGAACAATATACAGGTATGACTCAACAATGGGGGATCTTAACTGGAGTTCGTCCAACGAAGCTTTATCATAAATACCGAAAAGAAGGTAAAAGTGATGAAGAAATCTTTGCAATTTTAAAGAAGGATTTTCGAATTTCTGACTCAAAGATTGCATTAATGCGTGAGATTGTTGAACGTCAATTAATTACAATCCCTGATTTAGACCAAATCGGAAAAGAGCTTTCTATTTATATTGGGGTTCCTTTCTGTCCAACAAAATGTGCCTATTGTACATTCCCTGCGTATGCGATTCAAAGTAATCGTAAAGCAGGTCGCGTTGAATCATTTATCGATGGGTTACATCTTGAGATTCGTGCAATGGGGAAATGGCTTAAAGAGAATGAGATGAATATTACATCCGTATATTGGGGTGGGGGGACACCAACTTCCATCGAGGCAGAGGAAATGGATGCATTATATAAAACGATGTTTGAATCGTTCCCAAATCCAGAGAAAATTCGAGAGATTACGGTTGAGGCGGGTCGCCCAGATACGATTACATTAGAAAAAATTGAAGTACTTAAAAAATGGGGAATTGACCGCATTTCCGTTAACCCTCAATCCTATACAGATGAGACGTTAAAAGCAATTGGTCGTCATCATACGGTTCAAGAAACGATTGATAAGTTTTGGTTATCAAGAAATTCTGGCATGAATAACATCAATATGGATTTAATTATTGGGTTACCAAATGAAGGCATTGAAGAGTTCCAACATTCATTGGATGAAAGCGCAAAAATGCAGCCAGAATCATTAACAGTTCATACGTTATCATTTAAACGAGCATCAGAAATGACACATAATAAAGATAAATATAAAGTAGCAGATCGTGATACCGTTTCTAAAATGATGCAAATGGCTACAGAATGGACTGCTGAAAATGGCTATGTTCCTTATTATCTTTATAGACAGAAAAATATTTTAGGGAACTTAGAGAACGTGGGCTATTCAAAGCCAGGTGAAGAAAGCATTTACAACATTCTTATTATGGAAGAGGCGCATACAATTTTGGGAATTGGTTGTGGTGCGTCATCTAAATTTGTTCATCCAGAAACAGGGAAGATTACTCAATATCATAATCCGAAAGACCCTGCAGCCTATATCATGACATATGAAGAAGCAATCGAGAGAAAAATCGAGATGCTAAATGACCTTTATGGGAAAGTAAATATTGAACAATAGTAATGTAGGTTGGGAGTCAGTACGCTCCTAACCTATTTTTTCGTTATAATGGGGTAACTTATCCACACGCAAATCATATTGATGGTCTTGAATGGCATACCTGATCATCACTTAATAGCTCAGAGAAAGTGCATACCATGAAATGCTTACGTTAAGTCTATCAACCAGATTCCATATACAATTGTGCAACGGGAATTGTATTCGACTTGATAAAGCTCTAAAAATAGAAGTATTAAATGCTAATAAGAATGCAGAAGAAAACAATGAAGTATCAAAATCGTATTAAAAATCTTATCAGGATATTGGGAGAGATGATGAGTGAGCATAGATAAATATACACTAGACCGTTTTGAAGGGGACTATGGAATTTTTTTGAAACGGCCTGAAGAGACAGACCAACTTCTCATCCATCGTTCAGAAATCGGGCTTCAACTAACTGAAGGAGATCTTGTTTCGATACAAGATGATGGGGAACGATATATCATTCAACTACTGGCAGATGAGACTTCTGAGACAAAAAAGAGCGTTGAAAGCCTACTAAAGGAACTCAAAAATCAAAACAAGCAATAATTTAATAATAGAAAACGCTACTTCTAATGAATGGAAGTAGCGTTTTTTCGGCATAATTTATGCTGCTTTACTTTTTGAAAATACGTTGTCCAATGAGAAGTTCGAACGTTGTGCAAACATGTAGTAGATACCTAAAACTAGGTAGATAATTTCTAGCTCATATCCAGCGTAAGTTCCATCACCAAATAATCCAAGTGGAAGTTTTGCTGTAAAGACTGCACCAACCATGATGATTGCAAAAATTGCCCCGATGATACGAGTTCCAAGACCAAGAATTAATAATAATCCACCAACTAATTCAATGATTGCGATTGCATATGCAAGGCCACCAGGCAGACCAAGTGAATCAAAATATGCAACGATATTACTAATTCCTCCTTGGAATTTTACAAGTCCATGATAAAAGAACATAAAGCCAAAAACTACACGTACTAATAATGACATGTATTGTTGTTTATTCATTACTATTTCCTCCTTAATTATTTTTAATTAGTAAGTTGTAAAAAGTAAGTTATAGTGTAAAATTAAAAGTGAATAACAATTAAGTATTCACTGAACTATCATTTACTTTTCGTAACCTAGTATATTTAAGTAATCTTATTATATCTACTGTATTTACTGAAATCAATGAAATATATACATTTATAACAAGAAACGTGTATTTATGTACGAAAAATAATGATTGTCGCAAAATGTTGTTATTTCCATTTATTGATATATAAAAAGGCATCTCGAAGAAATGGAGATGCCCTAAAATTTTACGTGAATTTAATTTTTAATAAAAAGATCAAATACATTCCCGAAATCTTCTGTTGTGTATTTTTTACTGCAATCTGTTAACCATTGATTTGAAAATTCAACAATAGATTTAAAGGAATCAGCAGGTGAGGCTGTTTGGTTAAATCCAGCGGCAGAAATACTTCTCGTTGCGATATCAAGACTTTCTAATGCATATTTTGAATGTTTTTCATTCTCTTTCATCATTCGTTCCATTTCAACGAGTGTTTTATATAAATCTTTAATTTTTTCTGCGAAGTTTTTATTAATATCAATGCTTAAATTTCGTTCGCCTATCGTAAATTTAATCTCAACATCAAGGTCAATCGTACCAGCAGTTTCTAAAGATACATTGCGAATCCGGTTATACTTATAATCATAACGTCTTAAAGTTCGCTTTTTACTAACGGCAGAATCTCCATCAACATGAATAAGTGCTAAATTAGTAAAGCAATATTCGTCTGATTTCGTTTTAATAATAAAATATATTTGTTCTCCTTTTTCGTGTAAAACATAGTCATCCGATTCTGTTTTATTGTAATCTTGTGGTTCGATTACTTTACCGATGTCTGATAGTCCAAGTGCATCAGATGCAAACTTTTTCAACATTTTGGTACCCCATTTCGTAAAAGTTTTACGTGTATATTATACTTTTATATTTAAAATATATGCTTACTTTTCTCCTTTTTGCGAGAACCTTTCAAAATATTGAAGAGTTGTCCTAATAATTCTGAAAATATGATAAAATTAAATAAAAGATTAAATTCAATAGGAGAATTACGATGCCGATTCATACCATTATTTTCGACTTAGATGATACATTATTGTGGGATAAAAAAAGTATTCAAACTGCATTCGATAAAACTTGTGAATATGCTGCGACGAAAGTTCAGATTGATCCTCAACAATTAGAGAGTACAGTTAGGAAAGAAGCTAGAGCTCTTTATGAATCATATGAAACTTATGATTATACTGTTTTAATTGGAATAAACCCTTTTGAAGGACTTTGGGGTACATTTGACGATCCAACTGATTCCTTCCAAAAAATGAAGGGTATTGTTCCAAACTACCGTAAAAATGCTTGGACAAATGGATTAAAAGCTTTAGGTATTGAAGATGAACAACTAGGAGCTGAACTTGGGGAACGGTTTGTAGAAGAACGTAAAAAGTCTCCTTTCGTTTATGAAGATACATATGCTGTCCTAGATGAATTAAAAGGCAAGTATCAGCTTGTATTACTAACAAATGGGGCACCAAGCCTTCAAAATCTTAAATTAGAATTTACCCCTGAAATCCGCACATATTTTGATCATGTGATTATTTCAGGAGATTTTGGTGAAGGAAAACCGAATGCATCATTATTTAATTTTATGATGTCTAAAGCTGGAATCACTGCTGAAGAAGGCATTATGGTCGGCGATAACTTAAATACTGATATTTTAGGTTCTTCTCGAGTTGGTATGCGCAATGTTTGGATTAATCGTGAAGGGAACACTAATCAAACTCAAGTAACACCAACTTATGAAGTAGCATCATTAACTGAATTTTTAGAGCTTGTGAAAACACTTTAACACACCAAGACGTTTAGATAGAAATAAAAATAAAGGAAGGTTAGCCTTTCTTAGAAAGCGCAGCCTACCACTGTAAGCTGCGAAAAAATTCCAGAAATTTTAGAAGGGCAAATTAAATGTGAGCGGTCCTTACACAAAGCCGGGGGCAAAAACGCCACGTCGTGTGGCATTGCCCCCATGACCAACGTCGTGTTGGCCTCAAGACAAGTCGAAAAGACATGTTTCAACATGGCTTTGCGGCTTGTGTGCATAGACCGCTCTCACCGTACGCTTTATTAGAATTTCTATTAGAATGTTTCCATAGTTAAAAGTTTAAAAACGTTCTGAAAAAGCCTCAGAACGTTTTTACTTGTTTACTCTAAGTAGTCGTATTTACGATTTTCTTCAATTTCCTTAGCTGAAATTTGCCCCGGTAGCTCATCTATTTCTGAAATGTGGAATGAGTCAAAATCATCATTATTAGCGATTTCCTCATTATCATCGTAAAGTTCACTGTATTCATCATAATCGCCTTCAAAATCAGAAGGAGTCTCAGAAGTTCCGTATTTGGCCACTAATTGGAAAGTATCTTCATAGTCATGAATGTCGTCTTTATCATCTCTCCCAGAGAATGAATTATCAACAGGTGGTAGGATGACTTGCTCTTCAACAGGACGATCTGTTGGAACAGATTTCGCATCTGTATGCTCGATACAAAATGCTGTATAAGGAATAGCCAATAATCGATCATATGGAATACCTTGTTGACAAACTTCACAAACTCCATATGTACCATTTTCCATTCTGACTAAAGCTGCATTCACTTTTGCTAATTCATCTTCATCATGAACCTTTAATGCCATATCTTTTTCGCGTTCGTATAATTCTGTTCCTAAATCAGCTGGATGATTATCAACAGTAGATAATTCATCGACTGAGTCACGCAAACTACCGCGCTCTAAATATTCGGTATCATCATCCATTTTACGATGGACTAAAAGTGATTCTTTTTGTTCAATCAGCATTTTTTTCAATCTTGTCATTTGTTTTTCGTTTAAAATGTTGCTCACGTCCTTTCTCATCTCACAGATAGTATGAACGGATTCTAAAAAAGTTATTTATGAAGTGAAAATGAAAAAAGGTAACTTTGGAATGTCCAAAGTCACCTTATGATTAAAAGATAAGAATAAATTCCGAAGTGCGAACAGTGTCTAGCTACGAACGCCAGCTCCTCGACAACTTCAGAACCGCCTTCAAGGTCAAAAAGCGACCTTTTGTCGGTTCTTCCAGTTGTTGTCGGAGCTAACGGGCGTTCTTCGCATTTCATTTTAAAGAGTTATTGCTTTTACTTCATCGATATTTTCTAATTGAGAAACATATGCTAAGTCCTCTTCTGTTACTTCGTTATCGATTGTAAGCATCATAACAGCAGTACCACCAACTTGTGCACGACCAACTTGCATTGTTGCAATGTTGATATCTTTATCAGCTAATTTTGTTGCTACACGGCCGATTGCACCTGGTTTGTCAGTGTTTTTAATGTAAAGTAATTTACCTGTTGGAATTACGTCCACCACGTAGTTTTCAACTTTCACAATACGTGCACCTAAACCGTTTAAAAGTGTACCTGCAACTGTGTGTACTTCGTTCTCTGTTTTCACCTCAACAGTGATTAAGTTTGTGAAGCCTTTAGCAGTTGTAGTTTTATGTTCATTAATATTAACGCCGATTCGTTCAGATAGGTAACGTGCATTTACGTCATTTACATTTTCACCGTGGTTTTTCTTTAAAATCCCTTTTAATGCGTTAGATGTTAGTGGGCGAACATCGTAGTTTGCCACTTCACCAGCGTAAGAAACATTTACTTCTTTAATCGCTTCCTCTGTAATTTGAGAAAGGAATGCACCTAATTTTTCTGCTAACTCGAAGAATGGTTCAACTTGTGCAAGTAATTCTTTTGGAATTGATGGCATGTTTACTGGGTTTGTAACAGTTCCTGTTTTATAGAACTTAATAATGTCATTAGAAACATCAACTGCAACAGATTCTTGTGCTTCAATTGTAGATGCACCTAAGTGAGGTGTTGCAATAACTTCTTGTAAAGTTAATAATTTATGATCAGTTGCTGGTTCTTCAACGAATACGTCAAGAGCCGCACCTGCTACTTTACCTTCTACGATTGCTTCATATAAATCATCTTCGTTAATGATTCCACCGCGAGCACAGTTAATAATGCGTACGCCTGATTTCATCATGTCGAATTTTTCTTTGTTAATTAAGTTGCGTGTTTCAGGTAAAAGTGGTGTATGAACTGTAATGAAATCAGCCGCTTGGCAAATTTCTTCTACTGTTGCTTTTGTAACACCAAGTTCTTTTGCACGTTCTTCTGTTAAGAATGGGTCATATGCCATAACTTCCATACGTTGACCTTTTGCACGGTAAGCTACTTCGGCACCGATACGACCGAACCCTACAACACCTAAAATTTTATTTTTAAGTTCCACACCGACATAAGATTTGCGGTCCCATTTACCATTTTTTAAAGTGTTATAGGCTTGTGGGATATGACGAGCAAGTGAAGTCATCATAGCGATTGTATGTTCAGCTGCAGAGTTTGTATTTCCATCTGGAGCGTTTACTACAATGATACCGTGTTCTGTTGCAGCGTTAAGGTCGATGTTATCAACACCAACTCCAGCGCGGCCGATTAATTTTAAGTTTTTTGCAGCTTGGATAATTTCACGAGTTACTTTTGTTTGACTACGAACTAATAAAACATCTACATCAGCAATTTTGCTAATTAATTCATCTGGAGTAAGACCTGTATCGATAATTACATTTAAGTTTAAGTCAGTTTCTTGACGAAGAGGTTGAATACCATCCTCGCTTAGTGGATCAGCGATAAAAACATTAATGACGTCTGTAGCAGTTGCAATTTTAGTTACCATGGGTTAATTACCTTCCTTTTTCATGTGATTGGATAGAATTTGGGAAAAGCTATTAATCAAATTTAGAATGTATGAAACGATTGACCCATTTTTAATGAATTGTGAGCATGTGTCTCTCTTTCACTAGAAATAAAAAGCCTTCCGCCCCTACACTCTAGTATGTAAGGGGCGAAAAGCTATAATAATCTACTTACGCGGTACCACCCTTTTTTCGTTGGCAAAAGATTTTGAAAACTTTTCGCACAACCTTAAGTATGCGTAACGTGCATAACACGGATAAGCTTACTAAAAAGTTCCGCCTATCTATTCAGGAGTGGAACTACTTTCATTGAAAACGTTGGTTCGCACCAAACACCAACTCTCTTAGATTTCAAAATGAAAGAGCATGTCTCCGTCATAATATTTTTCGTTGATTAAATTTGATAACATCATAATCCCGATTGTAGGTTCTTGTCAACAGAATTTTTAGAAAAAATTAATAATAGGTATGAAAACGCTTAAATAAACAACTGGTTTACGAACGAAAAGAAGTTTTTTATATTATAATGTTCGTATATTTAAAATTTATTTTATAATTTAGAAAGTTAAATTAATTTAAAAGAAATATTCACATAATAAGTTCACCATTTAGTATGAGTCCGAAGAACCGGTTAACAAAAGAAGGGAATGTGGATCATAAATAAAGGATATTAGATGATAAAAAAGAATATGTAAAATTATAGTATGGATGAAAGGGGTTGTGGGAATGGATTTTGAAACAATCCAAGTAGAGTATGCCGAACGTCGAGCTACAGTATCATTAAATCGACCTAATGTCATGAACGCAATGAATTTTACGATGATACAGGAATTAGCTCAATGTTTTGAATCGCTAAGGGAAAATAAAGAAATACAAATCCTTGTCCTTAAGGGAGAGGGGAAAGCATTCTCAGCGGGCGGAGACATCAAAATGATGTTAACGTCAGGAGATCCGAAAGATTTTGAACAAATCATGAGTTATATCAAGCGCTTGACCCTTGCCTTTTATCAATTACCAATGATTACAATTACCCAAATCCATGGTGCTGCTGCTGGACTTGGCTTTAGTTTAGCGTTAGCGAGTGATGTAATTGTTGCGGAAGAAAACAGTAAACTTGCAATGAATTTCATTGGCATTGGATTGATTCCGGATGGTGGCGGGCATTTCTTTATGAAAGAACGAGTAGGAACACCAAAAGCGAAACAATTCATATGGAAAGGCAACGTGATGGATGGCAACGAGGCATTAAAATTAGGGTTAATTGATCACAAAGTGGATGATGATGAAATTGAAGCAATGGTTGATCAGATTGTTGGAAAGTTTTTATCTTCTCCAATTCTCGCAATGCTTGAAACGAAAAAAATTCTGCACACTCAAAAATTGCCGGAACTTGAAAATACCTTAAAAATGGAGACAGAGGCGCAGTTGCGAATGAGAAAAACCGAAGATCATCTAGAAGGAATAAAAGCTTTCATCGAAAAACGAATTCAACAATTTAAGGGAAAATAAATCTAAATAGTGGTAGAGGCTGTTTAGAAATTGATTCTAATCAGCCTTTTTTATCTGTGTGATAAAGTTCAAAATAATTGGGGAGGGCATCCGAAATGAACTCATCAAGAAGTTATTTTTCAGACTAAAACGTTAATCGATTAGACATGAAAGAGTATTAGTTTTCCTGCTGAATTTACTAGACGATGTGTTTGGTCTGCTACGCCTCTTAATTCAATTTCTTTTTGTCCTTCAGCTTTTGCCTTTGCCTCATTTTCAAAGCTCCATACTTCATCAAATAAAACTTTCCCCGACTTTTCAAATGCTGTGAAACGATAATTCTCCATCATATCCCATCCTTTCCCTTGTAGATATTTACAATTATATATGAAATTTAAATTAACATCACGTCCTAAAAAAGTATAGATAGTGATGTTTTCGTACTATGAGTGAATGTCACATGGTACAATATTAATTGATGAATAGTATAAATCGATTGTAGATAAAAGGAGGGGTTTCTTTATGAAAGGTATTACGCAACTCCAGGCAGGGGAACCAGTAGATCAGTTTTTATTAATTAAACAGGCAACTAAAGGGGTAACCACTGTTGGAAAACCTTTTATGACACTCATTTTACAGGATAAGAGTGGCGATATTGAAGCAAAGTTATGGGATACAAATGAAGAACATGAACAAAAATACCAAGCAGAAGTTATTGTACGTGTCGGTGGGGAAATCCATGATTACCGTGGAAAAAATCAACTTCGCATTAAGCAGATTCGTGTAGCTAAGCCTGAAGAGGGAGTTCAGATCCATGATTTATTACCATCTTCGACTACACCGAAAGAACAACTTTTTGAAGAGCTAACTCAGTTTTTCTTTGAAATTAAGAATCCAAATATATCAAGAATTACAAGATATATGATAAAAAAATATCAACCTGAAATTTTAGTTTTCCCAGCTGCCTCTAAAAACCACCATGATTATGCCTCTGGGTTACTTGATCATGTTGTATCGATGTTGCGATTAGGGAAAGCCATTTGTGACCTTTACCCAACGTTAAATAAAGATTTGATCTATTCTGGTATCATTTTGCACGATATCGGTAAAGTCAAAGAACTTTCTGGTCCCATTGCTACAACCTATACGATCGAAGGGAATTTATTAGGCCATATTTCCATTATGGTTGATGAAATAGGGCAGGCAGCAAAAGAGTTAGAGATTGATGGAGAGGAAGTAACGATTTTAAAACATATCGTTTTGTCGCATCACGGGAAAGAAGAATGGGGAAGCCCGAAAAAACCGATGATTCAAGAAGCCGAAATTTTGCATTATATTGATAATGTTGATGCGAAAATGAACATGCTAACTAGAGCTCTATCAAAAACTAAACCTGGTGAATTTACTGAAAGACTATTTGCGTTAGATAATCGTTCTTTTTACAAACCAACTTTTGAATAAAGTAAAGTATTTACGAAACTTCATTCAAAATAGATTTTATGTATGTTAACTTAAAAAAGCTAATATAAAACTTGTAGAAAAATTAATGAAAAGGGGTTCATAAAATTGAATTTACCAAACTGTCCAAAGTGTAACTCGGAATATACATATTTAGATGGCGATTTGTATGTTTGCCCTGAATGTGCTTATGAATGGTCTGAGGAGGATGCGGTGGAAGAAACGTCTCTAGTTGTAAAAGATTTCAATGGCAATCTGTTACAAGATGGAGATACTGTATCTGTCATCAAAGACTTAAAAGTAAAGGGTAGTTCTTCAACATTAAAAATCGGAACAAAAGTTAAAAATATCCGACTAGTCGAAGGTGACCATAACATTGATTGTAAAATCGATGGCTTTGGTGCGATGAAATTAAAATCAGAGTTTGTTAAGAAAATATAATTTCATTCAGTAGAAGTTTCACACCTTTTAAACAAGTAAAGAATAATACAAATTCGTCAAGCCATGACAGATTAGATAAAAAAACGCGTACCCCTCATAAAGGAGTTACGCGTTTTTTGATTATTACTCAGCTGCTTTTTCTTCTTTAGAATCTTTTGAAGAAGTGTTGTATTTATTTAAAGCGCTTTTTAGATCTTCATCTTTAATATTGACTTTTGCATCTTTAACTAACTCAGCAACTTTTGCATCCCAATCACCTTTAGTTGCTGCAATTGTTTCTTTGATTTCATCTTTTTTCTCTTCTAAAGTACCATAGTCTTTTACTTCACGCTTGTCCGTAACTTCAATGATATGGTAACCGAATTCAGTTTTAACTGGTTCACTAACTTTGTTTAATTCAAGTGCATATGCTGCATCGTTAAATTCCGGAACCATAGTTCCAACTGTGAACCAACCTAATTCTCCACCCTCTGCAGCAGAGCCGTCTTGTGAATATTCTTTTGCTAATTTAGCGAAATCTTCACCTTTTTTAAGCTTATCTTCCACTTCTTTAGCTGTTTTTTCATCAGCTACTAAAATGTGACGCCCATTTAACTCATATTTTGCTTGGTCGTAATATTTTTTAATTTCTTCATCTGTTACTTCTACGTCTTTAATGGCTTTTTCTTGTAGAAGAGAGAAGCGTACGTTGTCTTTAAATGCTTGCTCAGTTAAACCATTTGCTTCTAATACAGATGCAAAAGAATCACCGTATTGTTCTTTCATTGAATTGAACTGTTCGTCAACTTCTTCATCTGTCACTTTATAGTTGTTTTCTAAAATTTGTTCGATGACTACTTGTTCAAGTAATGCATTACCAGCAAGTGATTTAATTTCATCGTAAAATTGATCTTTTGTGATATCGCCGTATTCTGATGATACAACGACTTCATCACCTGTATTTCCACATGCTGAAAGTGCGAATACAGAAGTAGCAAGCGTTAGTGCCATAAATGTCTTTTTCATATTAATATAAACTCTCCTCGTATTTAAATATGTTAACTATAACAGAAACGTAAAAAAAACGAAACGGTTCCATGTCCCTTGCCTAGATTCGAATAACTCCGCTGAATAATATAGACTTTGAAAGGAGGTGTTCGAGATGGGTAGTTCTTACGGCGGCGGTTACAACAGTGGCTTCGCGCTTCTAGTTGTATTATTCATTTTATTAATTATCGTTGGTGCAGCGTTCATGTACTAATCTAAATTGCGCAATTTGAAAAGAGGCTAAAGGGATTAAAAATAACCTTTAGCTTCTTTATTTACTTTGTTTTACATTGCAACAGAAACTTCAATATAAAAAGAAACTAATAAAATCGTAATAAGAACATTTATAGTTCGGAATATTTTTGGGTGTCTCTCTTCAGGGATTTCTTTTTGAATACAAAGTGCATATGTCATTCTGTTTATTTGTAATAAATAAACACACGAGAATAGCACTACAACTAATAGTAGCAAGTCTATTCCTCCCCTCTCTCACTTCCTTTAAGAATATCAATGATGTTAATAAATGACAAGTGTATAGCCATTAAAAATTTGGTGGTACTAAAATTTCATATCCCTTGGGAGTTTCCTCGATTACTGCTTCTTTTGGTGCACCTGCCAGGTCTTTAATAAATAACAAATCAATTAGACACATACTGCAATGCATGGCAAGGAGTAAGCAACTATAATGCGAATACTGGGGATAATAAAGTGTAACTAGAACTAAAGCTGAATTTAAAATTATAAAAGGTGAGAGAAGTGTAAAAATGTACCTTTTTTTAGGAATCATGTTTTTGATTCGAATGTTAACAATTAGAATTAATTCGAAACGTACTTTGATCTTAACGTTCTTTCTATAGTTAAATAAAGAATAATAATGAACCAATTTATGGATGGGGTAAAGTACAAAAATACAAATAAAAAATACCCATATAAAGTCATCATTATATAGTGCAGGAGGTAATGGGCTAAGAAATACGAACGAAAAGGAAAAGACAATCACAAAAATAATGGAACACAATATTGCTAATCTGGTTGGTCCATATTCTCGTTGGACATTAATTGTTTTCCAACAATGCATGTATGATACTCCTTAAAATTTTAGATAAAGATTATTGTAAACAAAAAATGAGTGTATTACTACACTCATCCCAAAATGTTGACATGAAATTAACAATTTATTCTTTGTTCACATTAAAAGAAGTACCATCATCTTCGTCAAATTAAGGTAGCCTCTTATTCTACAAAACTCTCTAGCTTCTAGCGATTAAACGGTCTTCATGCTCTTCAAGAGAATTTTTAAAATTACTGAAGGAACGGTCAAAAATTTCAATAAAATCTTCACCATAGATGTTTCGAATGACTGCCATAACATCTAAAAATTCTGGGAATCTACCATACAATTCTTTTAATGGCAGTGATCCATCTATGATTGAATGGTTAGAATCGTGATAATGATCGTACATTTTAAGAATTAACGCATTGCCTTCGTCAGTTAAATCTACATATGTGTTACGCTTGTCATCATCTCGTTTAGAGAAAGTTAAATACCCGCGTTCTTCTAATTTCTTAGAAAAGTTAAAAGCAGTTGAAACGTGCATTACACCGAATCTAGCAATATCTGAAATTGATGCACCTTTCAAATGGAATGAAATCCATAGAATATGATGTTCGTTAATGTTTAAATCATAAGGCTTAATCCAATTCTGCCAATCTTTTTCAACCGCTTTCCAAAGTGCTTTAGATAATTGCGCAACTCTTTGACTGTAAAGCATAGCTTCTTTCATTGTATAAGATTCTCCAGACAAACCATTCACCTTCTTCTTTCGTAGCGTTTGTTTTAAATATTATAGCAGTAAAAGAAAAAAGTTTAAAGTTAGAAAAATTGAATAATTGAAACATGTTTTAAAAGTACTATTAAATGATAAAAATGGTAGATAATAGGTTGGATTTTAGGTGCGTTTTAGGTAAAAAGTATCACTTGATTTTGCTATTTATTTTCTTTTTTATTATTTGCTTCTGATAAATTATTCTCGATTTCTGTAATAGATTGCTGTAAACTTTCTATTTCTTGTTTTAGTTTTTCAGTTTGTGGTTCGATTTCTTGTTTGTATTTAGTAATGGACTCTTTTAGTTCACTAATTATTTTCGGTATATTATTTCTTGCTTCGCTTTTTAGTGTAGAAACGGATTCTTTTACTTGGACAACCTGTTTTTTTACATTTAAAAGGTCATCTTTTGCTTTAACTGAGTTGTATCTTACATTAGTGCGTAGTTCTTTGCCTGATTGTGGGGCAGTGAAAAGTATAGCTGTCATTCCGCCGAGTATACCTGCAGATAGACCAATTAAAAATGGTTTTGCTTTCATGTACATCATCTCCTTTGTGTGATCCCTAATAAGAAAGTTTCCTTTTTCTACCCTTATTAAACCATGAAATAAGAAAATGAAAAAGAAGCTACTTAATGGAAATGTTCATTAAGTAGCTTCAGGTTTTAAAACTTAATTATGCTCTAGTAACACTTGTTTGAAAGTTAGAACGTTTTAATAGGTTCGTAATAATTGGATAGATAATGACAAATGCAATTGCATTCATTACGACAGCTGGTAAAACAACTGTAGCAAACATTACCGCGAAATCAATCGGTACTTCTGTTAATGCTAAGGCCATCGATAAGAAAACAGAACCTGATAACATTGTACCTAATCCAACTAAAACAGTTGATACTGCCACTTTTTGTATGAAGTGACGAAGCACAAGCACAACTGCTAATACTACAAAGCCAGTTACTGCTTTATCAATAACGTTTGGAACAAATCCTCCTGGGAATGTTGAGAATAAACCAGACAATACACCAGTTGCAACTGAAATTAAAAATGTTTCTTTCACAGTTGGGAATAAAAGAATGCCAATAATCATCATTGTTAACATAAAGTCTGGCTTCATGCCTCCATTAATGCCAGGGATGACTAAATATAAAGCCGTACCAACACCAACTAAAAGCGCCATTAAAACTAAATTTTTCGTATTCATTTCTTTGCTCTCCTCTACTAAGCTCTTTTTGATTTTCCTAACGTGCACTCATTGCCGTTAGCGAAAACTTAAGATGATTTTAATATTATTAGATATAATTTGCAACCTCTTATAATAGAATACTATAAAAATAATTCCACTACTCCAATGAATATTAGAGCAGTGATCAGCATACTTAAAAATAATTATTAAGCATTAAGGTTTTCTTTAATTTGTGCAGCAACTTGTCCTAATACATCTGGTGTAAATTCGCTTTGTTTTGTTTCCCATTTTACTTTTAAGCCATCTGTTTCATCATAACGAGGAATGAAATGCAGGTGGTAATGGAAAACAGTTTGACCAGCAAAAGCGCCGTTATTATTGATTGTATTTAGACCAGCAGGATTAAATGCTGATTTAATGGCATTTGCAATTTTAGGTGCAACAGCATAAAGATTCGCTGCTATTTCTTCAGGCATTTCAAAAAGATCTTTCACATGTGTTTTTGGGACAAGTAATGTGTGTCCTTTTGTTAAAGGGGAAACATCCATAAATGCATATACGTTTTCATCTTCATAGACTTTTGTGCTTGGAATTGTACCATCAACTATTTTACAAAAAATGCAATCACTCATAAAAAACATCCTCTCATGACAAGTTTTGTATTCATTTTAACATATGAGAACTGATTCCATTCGCTTTTTTTGCTAAACTGATAACAAGAATAGGAGTGACTAAAATGACAGTGCTACAACTAAAAGATGTTACAGGTGGTTATACGAGAAAACCCGTAATAAAAGATCTATCTTTTGCAATTGAAAAAGGAGAGCTTGTTGGATTAATTGGCTTAAACGGAGCAGGGAAGAGTACAACAATCAAGCATATTATCGGGACACTCCTTCCACAAAATGGTGAAATTCGCTTGAACGGTGTAACGTTAAAGGAAAATATGGATCAGTATCGTTCTTCATTTTCCTATATTCCGGAAACACCTGTCCTATATGAAGAGTTAACATTAAAAGAACATTTAGAGTTAACAGCAATGGCTTACGGTATTGATGAAAAAACATTAAAAGAAAGATCAGAAATTTTATTGAAAGAATTCCGAATGGAAAAACGACTAAATTGGTTCCCTTCACATTTCTCAAAAGGGATGCGCCAAAAAGTAATGATTATGTGTGCGTTTCTTGTAAATCCTTCGCTTTACATTATTGATGAGCCGTTTGTTGGACTAGACCCACTCGGTATTCAATCTTTACTTGATCAAATGGATGAAAAGAAACATCAGGGTGCTTCCGTACTAATGTCTACACATATTTTATCGACGGCTGAAAAACATTGTGATCGGATTATTTTACTCCATGAAGGCCGAGTTCGCGCTCAAGGGACAATGGATGATTTACGTAGAGCGTTTAATATGCCAAATGCAACACTGGACGATTTATATATTGCCATGACGAAGGAGCAAGACAATGAATAACTTGCAAAGCGTTTGGTCAAAAAGATTTATTCATTATATGAATGAAGTTCAGAAATACATGAAGTATGTTTTTACAGGTCATTTGGCTATTGTTATGGTGTTCGTAATTGGCTCGGTCGGTTATCAATATAGTGAATGGCTAAAAGTTGTCAATCAGGATTTTCCGGCAGTTTGGCTAATAGCAATTATTATTGGCTTAGTTTTAGGTTTTAGTCGTCCAGTGACGTTGTTGAGAGAGCCAGACCAAGTGTATTTATTGCCTGTTGAGTCAAAGATGTCTGATTACTTTAAAAAGGCTCTGAATTGGACTTTTTGGTCACAAATAGGATTAGTTGCGGTTGTTTACTTAGTATCGATTCCATTGTTAAATGCTGTTACAGATTTATCAACATCTGAAATTTGGATTGGTTTACTGTTAATTATTTTATTAAAGTATTGTAATGTTCAAATCGAATTCAATTATCGTTACAGTAATCGTGGAAATCACGTACTGATCGATCGAATTGCTCGTATATTACTTTCCATATTGGCAGTTCAAACTGTTTTAATGACAGGATTTTTAGTGGGATTAATTTACGTCATCTTGTTGGTTGCTTATAATTTTTCACTAAAGAAAAAGGTAAGGGAACAGCCAATTCCATATGAGCATTTTGTTAAACTAGAACAAAATCGTATGATGGGATTCTATCGATTTGCGAATTACTTTACCGATGTACCGCATTTACGAGGGTCTATTAGACGTCGTTCGTGGCTAAATTCCGTTTATAATTTTGTTCCGTTTAATAAAAGAAATACACAAAGTTATTTAGTGTTCCGTACTTTTGTTCGAACGGACGATCATTTTTACTTATGGGTCCGATTAACTGCCATAACGGCTATTATTGCATTTTTCGTGAACATCCCTATCGTAACTTGGATTGTAGCAGCTGCACTTTCCTTTGCTACAACGATTCAGTTAAAATATGCGTTATTATCATCTAGTGAATTTAGAATGGATATGCTATTTCCAGTGGAAGAAAATCAGAGAAATAAAGGGGTCCACAAATTAATCCGATTATTTATGATCGTTCAAGCAATCATTGTCATGCTTTGTTCAATCGGACAACCGTTATTTTTTGTTTCAGCATTAGTTATTTTAATTATTAGTGAAATAACATTTAAAGTATCGAAAAATCCAACACCTGTTTACTAAAAAAGCCGAAGCACTCGTTTTATAGAGTGTCTCGGCTTTTTCTTATGTTATAGAGTCGAAACTAAAAGAAAACGAACATCTTCATCACTATTATTCCACCAATAATGATTACGCGATGAATCAAACATATAAGACTCTGTTTCATTCAATTCAAAGGTTTTTCCTTCTAATGAGATGGTCAAAATTCCAGAAAGAACATAGATAAATTCATGTCCGTAATGAGAGAATTCTTTCCCAATGTTTTCTTTAGGTTTTAAAGTAACTAAGATTGGATGAAACGATGCACCGGTAATTTGATGTGATAAATCCTCATAAATAAAAGGATAAAGTTTATCAGAATCATCTTCCTGATTTTGAGGAAAAAAGACACTTGGATTTACATTTAACGCATCACTTATTTTTCTAAGAGACTCCAGAGTGACATTACATTTATTACGCTCAACTTGAGATAAAAAACTAATAGATACACCCGTTTTTTCAGAAAGGGTTTTTAACGTCATTTTATGATTCTTTCTAATGCTTCGAAGTTGTTCGCCAATCATCATCTGATCACATCCTTAAACAATTGATAATTATACTTTACTGATTTATTTAACTCAAACACTTGTACATTTTTTAAGAGTTTAAGGCAATCGAATTACTATGGAAATAAATAAAGTGGTTATTCAGATTCTACTTCAAAACTTGTAATTGAAAAAGCAATGTATTTTGTAATTAACGCATGTAATAAAACAACTTATAAAAAATAAGTGCGATTTGCAAGGGGGAGGGAAAGCACTTAATCAACATTATGTATATCTAATGGTTACTTGAAACTTTATTTACTATCTAAAGAGGTTGATAGAACTTGAAGAGGATAGCTAAAATTATATTGACCGAAAATTCCTAACTGTGTAATAATTGAATTACATAAATTTAAGTGGTACTTCAAATTTTTTTAATTAACAATTGAAGTCTCACTTCAATTTCGTACGAGGGGGAATGTGTATGAGTAGGAGAGAAATGACGAAGGTTTGGATTGCCAGTTTAGTAGGGAGTTCAATTGAATGGTTCGATTATTTCCTTTATGGGACGGTTGCAGCCTTAGTATTTAACCAAGTGTTCTTCGTCGCAGAAGATCCAACAGTGGGGTTACTATTGGCATATGCGTCATTAGCACTGGCGTTCTTAATTAGACCATTAGGTGGAGTTATTTTCAGTCATATTGGTGACCGGGTTGGTCGGAAGAAAACATTAGTTATTACATTAACAATCATGGGCGGTGCAACTGTTTTAATGGGTGTACTTCCAACATACCAAGCAATTGGTGTGGCAGCTCCAATTCTATTAATTGTATTACGTTTAATTCAAGGGATTGGTATAGGGGGAGAATGGGGTGGTTCACTTCTACTAGCTGTAGAGTATGCTCCAAAAGATAAACGAGGGTTATTTGGTGCATTCCCACAAATGGGTGTAACGATTGGGATGTTCTTAGGTTCTGGTGCTTTAACATTTATTACATCAGTAGTATCTCAAGAAGCATTCGTTGCTTGGGGTTGGAGAATTCCGTTTATTTTAAGTGCAGTTTTAGTATTATTTGGTCTTTGGATTCGTAAAGGTCTTGACGAAACGCCATCATTTAAAAAAATACAAGAATCCGGAGATATTCCAAAACTACCGATTGTAGATACATTAAAATACCACTGGAAAGAAGTTTTAATTGCAGTTGGTGGGAAAGTCGTTGAGACTGCACCATTCTATATCTTTGCGACATTTATCGTATCTTATGGAACTAATAATTTAGGTTTCACAAGCACTCAAGTGTTAGTAGCGGTTATGATCGGTACGATTGTGACGACATTCTTAATGCCTGTTATGGGTAATTTATCAGATAAAATTGGACGTAAAAAAGTGTATATATACGGTACTGTAGCCATGATGTTATATGCATTCCCGTATTTTATGTTATTAGAACAACGTACATTTGCAACGCTTTTAATTGCGACAATTATTGGATTAGGGATCATTTGGGCACCAATCACAGCAGTATTAGGAACAATGTTCTCAGAAATCTTTGATGCAAAAATTCGCTACACGGGAGTTTCGTTAGGTTACCAAATTGGTGCTGCATTAGCAGGTGGTACTGCACCATTAGTTGCAACAGCTTTACTTGTGAAGTTTAACAATTCTTATGTACCTGTTGCTATTTATATAATCTTAACGGCAGTTATTTCATTAATTGCTGTACTAGTAGTAAAAGAGAAGAGCAACCAAGAATTAGATGAGTTTAATAATGTAAAAGTAGAAAATAAAGCAAAAGTAGAAAAGCGTGAAACAACAACAGTAAATTAATAAATGTTTAGATGATTTGGAGTGTGGGAATTGATTATTTTAAACCAAGAGGAAATCAAAAGTTTTTATTCAATGGAAGATGCCATTAAAGATGTTCGAGAAACGTTAATTGCAAAAGTTCAAAATAAAGTACAATCACCACATCGTACAGTTTTAGAGTTTCCAGAAGAAAGTGCGACATCTCTTTATATGCCAAGTGCGGATCTAGAGAATAAAGTAGCGGCAGTGAAAGTAGTAACCATCTTTCCGAACAATCCTGCAAAAGAGCTACCGACAACTCAAGGAATTATTGTGTTAACAAGTACAGAAGATGGTTCACATTTATCTGTCATGAATGCTTCCTATTTAACTAGACTCCGCACAGGAGCGATGACGGCTTTAGCGACAGATGCGCTTGCCAAAAAAGATGCTAAAGTATTAACAGTTGTTGGAACGGGCGCCATGGCATTTGAACAAACACTGGGTGTTCTAGCGATTCGGGATATTTCAAAAATTATATTATTCAATCGTACAAAAGAAAAAGCTATAAGTTTTGCAAATCAATTAAAAGAGGTTGGTGTTGAAGTAGAATTTGAGATTGCCGACGATGTAAATGATGCCGTAAGTAAAGCGGATATCATTTGCTGCGCAACGAAATCAACAACACCAGTATTTAATGGAGAGTATTTACGACCTGGGACACATGTAAACGGTGTTGGCTCATATCTACCACATATGCATGAGATTGACCATACGACCATTACAACGGCATCCAAAATTGTGGTGGACGACCTTCATGGCGTAAAAGATGAAGCTGGAGAGTTAATGGACGCTGAAGAAAAAGGAATTTGGTCGTTTAATGATGTCTATGCCGAATTAGAAAGCTTAGTAAGTGGAGAAGTGAGTGGACGCGAGGTTGAAGAGGAAATCACATTCTTCAAATCTGTGGGTGCCTCTTACTACGACTTAGCAGTTGCGAAAGGCGTTTACAAAAAAGCGCAAACACTTGGTACAGGGTTAAATATTGAAGTGTAAGGGCAAGGCAAGTGGGTTCGGGGGCATTCGTAATGAATGCTCCTTTTATATTGTTGTAAAGATAGGGTGGGATTGTGGCGATGAAGATTAAGGTGGGATAGCGAATGGTAGAAATGAACTTCATTAGGGTGATGAAGTTCAAAATGGGATTTCGAGGGCATGAGGATGAATTTCATTAGGGGAATGAAGATCAAAATGGGATTGCGAGAGTTCGAGAATGAACTTCACCGGGGGGGATGAAGTTCAAAAAAGTTGGAAAGGGCGTGTGAAATGAACTTCATTAGGGCGATGAAGTTCAAAATAGGATTGCGAATGCTTGAGAATCAACTTCATCAGGGGAATCAAGGGTATGAACGACATTCCGAGAATAAATCTGGAACGAAAAGCCGTTCATCAAGGGTATGAACGACATTCCGAGAATAAATCTGGAACGAAAAGTCGTTCATCAATGGAATGAACGACATTCCGAGAATAAATCTGGAACGAAAAGCCGTTCATCAAGGGTATGAACGACATTCCGAGGTGAAATCTGGAACAAAAAGTCGCTCAAAAAGGGAAGAATGACATCCAAGCACAACTCCCAAAATCAACGTAAGAATGAGCCACATGCATTCCAAGCTCAAGACAATGCAAAAGTCCTCCTCCAAGCTATGAACGACATTCCAAGACTTCAATCCCACTCCAAAAGCTTTTTAAATAAGAACATAGTCAGCTTCTTCCTAAGTCGTCACTCATTTAAATGGTCATTCACAAAGGAGTCAACTGCCGATACATCACACCCAAGCAAAAAAGCCGTTCCCTAAAGATGAACGGCTAGCAACTCAGATTTATTTTTCTTCAGAAAGCTTTCCTGAATAAGTGGTTACATAGCTTGCGGCGTTGAAAATATTTTGTCGTCTCTCGCCAGGTTGTTTTTGACCATGGGCATTAATAAAGGAATTAGAATTTTTCCAGGCATCATAGGAATTCGGTCCAGTCCATTGTGTGAGGACAATATAAGTGTCTGAATCAAGTGGGCGTAATAACCGGTACGCTATAAAACCCGGTTCTTTTTCAATTTCACGGGAGCGTTCTAGGAAGCGTTTTTCAAAAATGGGCCTTCCTTCATCTGAAACAGGGATATGGTTTAAAACGAAATATCCTCTTTGTTCGATTTGGTTTGATTGGTCAATGACTTCATGTTTTCGGGGAGTAGCAAACTTCGATTTCTTATTTTCGGACTCATGTAATAGTAGAGAGTTTCCAGTACCGTGAAGTACAAATATGTTTTCAGTACTATATTTATTTCTTAATTTTTCCATATAATCTGCCGTACCGGAAGTAATGAAAAAGAACATATTAATCCCCCATTCTAGGTTTTCATTATAATTTTTATTAAAAACAACCAATTTATATTTGTCAAAAAGTAAGGTCCAATTGTTGTGAGTTATTGTACAAATTTATGACATTTGATTGATAAAACTATACTTTACTATTGGAAAAGTATAGACTGTAAACGGATATCAATGAAAAAGATTTAACTTAATATAGCAAATTTCTTACTGCGGCGAGTAACCGCAAAAAGCAATTGTTTTTTGTAACGATTGCGCTACACACACTCACAAATAAGACAAAGCGAATTACAGTATAGGAATTCCTATACTGTTAAAACTTATGCCTTGATGTATGAAAAGGCTACCAAAATTCGTAGACTATTTACAATTTACATCGAAGCTAACTAGATCATGAGGGGAAGGGTTAGAATATGAGAAAGTTTAATGATACATTAATCAGAGCCGCTAGAGGTGAGCGAACAGACTATACACCTGTTTGGTTTATGAGACAAGCTGGACGTTCTCAAGCAGAATATAGAAAAATAAAAGAAAAATACTCATTAGAAGAAATTACACATCAACCAGAACTATGTGCTTACGTTACGAAATTACCTGTTGATCAATACAATGTAGATGCAGCAATTCTATATAAAGATATTGTAACGCCATTGCCAGGAATTGGTGTTGACGTAAAAATTAAAGCAGGAGTAGGTCCTGTAATTTCTAACCCAATTCGTTCAGTAGCGGATGTAGAAAAACTTGGAGAGTTTAATGCAAAAGAACACACTCCTTTTGTCTTAGATACGATTAAACTTTTGACAAAAGAACAGTTAGAAGTCCCATTAATTGGATTTGCAGGTGCACCATTTACTTTAGCGAGCTATATGATTGAAGGGGGCCCTTCCCGCAATTATAATAAAACGAAATCATTTATGGTAACAGAACCAAAAGCTTGGTTTAGTCTAATGGACAAACTAGCAGATATGATTATCGCAGATATCGCTGCTCAAGTTGAAGCAGGAGCAACAGCTATTCAAGTATTTGACTCTTGGGTAGGTGCTTTAAATGTTGAGGATTATCGCGTATTTATTAAACCAGTAATGACTCGTATTTTTGCTGAGTTACGAAAAGAAAATGTACCGCTAATTTTATTCGGTGTTGGTGCAAGTCATTTAGTGAACGAATGGAATGACCTACCGATCGATGTAGTAGGTTTAGATTGGCGCATGCCAATTCGAAAAGCACGTGAACTAGGCGTTATGAAGGCAGTTCAAGGGAACCTTGATCCATCACTTCTTTTAGCTGATTGGCATGTCATCGAACAACGCACAAAAGATATTATTGACCAAGGTTTACAAGTACCAGGCCATATCTTCAATTTAGGCCATGGTGTATTCCCTGAAGTTAACCCAGATGTATTAAAACGATTAACTACATTTATTCATGAATATAGTCGTGAGCAAGCTAGCTTACTTGAACGATAATAGTTACAAATAGTTTTTTTGGCGGATACGAAGGTAAAAGGTTCATGGATATCCGCACTATAAAATGACACCATCTCGGCCAACATGATTGGTCGCAAAGTGTTGCAACAAAAGCATTTTTGCAAGGAGCAGATACAGGAGCACATTACTTATGCGACGAGTAACCGCAGGAGCAGATTACTTATGCAACGAGTAACCGCAGGAGCAAAAAGTGGCGTTTTTATACTTTGTACAGTTCTTGGCAGAGATATGTCTTCTAATAATTAATTTTTGAGGTGAAAACATGAAACCAGTACGTGGACTATTAGTCATGGCATATGGAACGCCATATAAAGAAGAAGATATTGAAAGATATTATACACATATTCGTCACGGACGTAAGCCATCTGAAGAGCATTTAGAAGATTTAAAAAGCCGATATAAAGCAATTGGTGGAATTTCGCCTCTAGCAGAGATGACAAAAAAACAAGCTCGGGCACTTTGTGAACGTTTAAACGAAGTACAAGATGAAGTTGAATATAAATTATACATCGGATTAAAACATATTGATCCGTTTATTGAAGATGCAGTTGAAGCAATGGTGAAGGATGGAATTACAGAAGCGGTAACGATTGTTCTTGCACCACACTTCTCTACATTCTCAATTAAATCTTATAACGGACGTGTTAAAGAAGCAGCTGAAAAATTAGGAAGCTCTATGAAAATCACATCTGTTGAAGCTTGGTACGATCAACCAAAATTCATCGAATATTGGAAACAAGTTGTTAACAACGCATTTGCTGAAATGTCGGATGAAGAACGAGAAAAAGCTTGTCTAATCGTTTCAAATCACTCCTTACCAGAAAAAATCAAATTAGCTGGGGACCCATATGAGGAACAATTAATCGAAACAGCTCGTTTAATTCAAGAAGCAACGGGTATTGAAAATGTGGAAGTAGGCTGGCAATCGGCTGGACAAACTCCAGAACCTTGGCTTGGACCAGATGTTCAAGATTTAACAAGAGACCTTTATGAAGAAAAAGGGTTCCGTTCGTTTGTTTACACACCAGTAGGGTTTGTCACAGAACATTTAGAAGTTCTTTATGATAATGACTATGAATGTAGAATAGTATGTGAAGAACTTGGAGCGAATTATCGTCGTCCGCCAATGCCTAATACACATCCTTTATTTATTGATGCGATGGTGGATGCGATCGATAAAAAGCTAGCAGAATAACTTAGAGGTGATGGTGAGGGTGACTTTGACTAGACGAAAAGTTGCCGTTATAGGTGGTGGAATTACCGGTTTAACGGCGGCATTCTATTTACAAAAGGAAGCACAACTGAAAAATTTGCCAATCGATGTTGTATTAATAGAGTCTTCATTACGGTTGGGTGGTAAAATTCAAACTTTAAGAAAAGATGGATTTATCATCGATCGTGGTCCTGAATCTTTTTTAGACTACTCAAACAGTGTGCAGGAGTTGGCGAGTGATTTAGGAATAGAACAACAGTTAGTTAATAACAACAAAGGGCAAACCTACGTTGCAGTTGGTAGTCAATTGTACCCGATTCCAAACGGTATAATGTTCGGTGGGTCACTTGAAGTCTCCTCATTCATTACATCCGGATTACTTTCATTAACTGGTAAAATTAGAGCTGTTGGTGATCTTTTATTACCTAAAACGAAAGAACAAACTGACGAGCCAATAGGTGATTTCTTTCGACGTCGTTTTGGGAAAGAGGTAGTTGAAAATTTAGTTGAACCAATTCTTGCTGGTACATTTGCAGGAGATATTGATCATCTAAGTATTCGCTCGATGTTCCCACAGTTCTTTCAATTAGAGAAACAGTATCGAAGTTTAATTCTTGGAATAAATAAATCTGGCAAATCAATTGCAAAAGAGCATGTGGAGACGTATAACACTTTTAAAAATGGGCTTGAGACTTTAGTAGAGGAATTGGAAAAGCAATTACACCCAAGTTCTATATTAAAGGGAATTAAAGTCGAAGCAATTGAAAATTTAAATGATGGTTCTGTAAAAATTCACTCGAATCATATTGCGCCTATAAAATGCGACGCAGTGATTATGACAACGCCATTTAATGTAACGAAGGACATTTTTCAAAAGGATGGGCTTTTAGAAGACATACCTAACATGAATTACTCAACAATTGCTACTGTGACGATGGCATTTAAACAAAATGGCGAAAATAGATATAAAGACGCTCTAAATTTTTTCGTTTCCAGAAATAGTGATTTATCCATCACTACATGTACATGGTTGAATCACAAATGGAATAATGTAGCACCACCAGGGTATGATTTACTACGTGCTTATATTGGACGCGTTGGAGATGAAGCAATCGTAGAATTATCTGATGAAGATATTGAGCGAACTGTCCGAAATGATTTAGAAAAAGCACTCGGAATAACTAGTTCACCAGAATTTACGAATGTTTCGCGTTGGAAGCAGTCAATGCCACAATATACGGTAGGACATGACGGACGGATGCAACAGGTGAAGGACGAGATTCAACATGAATTTCCTCAAGTGATGCTAGTTGGCAGTTCATATGATGGCATTAGTGTACCCGATTGTGTTACACAGGGAAGAAATGCCGCACTTCAATTAATCGAAAATATTACAGAACGCCAATTAATCTCTAATAAATTATAGACCCTAAAAGCAAAAGAGCTTTTAGGGCTATTTTTTTGTATAGTATAAAATTTCGAAGTTTGAGCAGTGGTCTAGCTGCTCGGGACACTTCACCTCCTCCGCTTTACTAAGTTCACTTATTTTACTAATTGTTTCATTTAAACTTCACATTTTTGCAGTATGATAGGTTTTGGAGGTGATGACCATAGTGAAGGATAGAAAAGTCTTTATACTCCTTGCAATACTTATAGTTTTGACAGGGTGTTCCGAAAAAGGTTTTACTCCTATTAATCATCATCAATCCTTTGTCGGCGCTGTAAATATTGTGGAACCAGCTGTTAGCTTTTACGATCCTTCAGGAGATAAGATTGCCACATGGAAATTTGAAAAGGCTTATACTGGGGCTGTCTTAATTCAAAAAGATCAAATTTTAATGTATGGACATGAACTAAATGAAGCTGACCTATATCAGCTTTCTAATGGGAAAAAGAAGGCAACAATTGAAACAGGAGTAGGTACGACAAATGCCTATTATGACAAAGAGAACCAATTGTTTTTTATAACTAACAGCGCTAATAATACCGTTACGAGCTATGACCTAAATGGGAAAAAATTAAACCAAACAAAATTGGGGAATTATCCAATGTCTATGGCATCACATGATGGGAAATTATATGTTGTAAACTATAAAGATACTGTTCTATCTGTTCTAAATATGAAAACGTTAGAAGTTGAACAAAAGTGGGAGATCGATAAGTCCTCAAATGGCATTGTCGTTGTTCCTGAAAACAATTCCATTTGGATTGGAGGACATGGGGAAGGAAGTCAGCCAAACCAAACAGTTGATATTTATGATTTACACACTGGAAAAAATATAGGTGTTCTAGAAGCAGCCTTTATGCCTATTGGTTTTGCCAAAAGTGATCATGAAGTTTATATTGTAAACCATGGATCGAATGAATTAGTTGTAACGAATTTATCGGGTGAGGTTTTGTGGCACATCGAAGTTGGTGCTAATCCTTTTTCTGTTACCTATATAAGGGACCAAATAGTTGTAGCTGGTTACGATGATAGTAAAGTGTACTTCATACGCAACGGAAAAATAGAAAAACAAATAGAGACGAATAAAGGACCTTTTCAATTATTAGTTAGGGAGGTAGGGACATGACGACTATATTAATCGTTGATGATGAAAAAGACATGCGTAATTTAGTTAAAATGATTCTATCAAAATATAACTTTAAGACATATACTGCTTCAAATGGTGAAGAGGCTTACAATACAATATTTAATGAAGATATCGATCTTGTGTTATTAGATGTGATGATGCCAGGGGAAGATGGATTTGTTGTTTGCGAAAATATAAGAAAAATCTCCTCTGTTCCCGTTATCTTCTTAACAGCACGTGACGCTAACGATGACAAAGTAAAGGGTTTAACCATTGGTGGGGACGATTACATCGTAAAGCCATTTACAGCAAGTGAACTTGTCGCAAGAATAGCAGCAGTTTTAAGACGAACTGGAAAGAGTGATACACAAATAAATCATAAAACAATTGAGTTTGGTCCAATTAAGATTGATGAAGTATCTAGAAAAGCCTTTGTGAGTAATCAACATATCCCATTAACATTAAAGGAATTTGAACTTTTATATTTATTTGTGAAAAATCCAGATATCGTATATTCAAGGGAGCAACTTTTAGAACGAGTTTGGGATATGGAATATGCAGGTGGGACAAGAACGGTTGATACTCATATTAAGACGCTACGTTTAAAACTTGCAAAAGAATCAAAGGAAGCAAGCGATTACATACAAACTGTATGGGGTATTGGCTATCGCTTTGAAAGAATTAAATGAAGAAATTATCAATTAAAATATGGGCATTAATCCTCGTCTTTTTATTTATTACCATTGCGTTTATGTATGTCTTTACAGATATCATTTATGAGCAATTGTATGTAGAACATACGAAAGAATCGATGGTGGAGGTAGGAGAAAATCTACAAACAATGTACACAGGTGGGAAAGTGACGGATGAACTTGTTGACAAGGTTGATCAGTATAATCTGTTTTCAAATTACAAAGTGTTTGCCGTTCGCAATCCTAAAGAGTTAAGTGCCTGTTTGCCGTTTGAAATAGATTACGACACATTGATTGGTACTGATGAACGAAAGCAATTATTACAGGGAGATTATATTACCAAAATAGGATATGAAAAGAGATTTGATCGACAAGTCATTTCCGTTATCTTACCGCTAACTGATCAAGATCGTTTAGAAGGGATATTGTATCTTTATTACCCATTAGCGAAAATAAGTGAGCTTCCGAAAAAGGAAGTAATCATTCTTATTAGTAGTGTCTTACTATTTGCTATTGTCGTAGGATATTTCGTCCGTAAAGGGATTCAACTCCTTATGAAACCTTTAAATGAATTACATGAAGCGGTTGAAAAGATGTCTCAGCGAAATTATGAAACTCGGGTTAGTGTTACATCAAAAGATGAGATTGGAAAGCTTTCGGTTGCATTTAATGAAATGGCTGCTGAAATTCAGAGAGAAGATGAGGAACAAAGAACGTTTCTTGCGACTGTTTCCCATGAGCTGAGAACACCAATTAGTTATGTAAAAGGGTATAGTGAAGCCATTCAAAATAACTTCGTCGAAGGAAAAGAGCGGGAAGAGGCGATGGAGTTAATTGTTCGTGAAGCAAACAGAATGGAAAGACTAACGAATGAAATATTTCAGCTCGCAAGGTCTAAAAACAATATAGAGGATCTAAAACTATACCCAATTGTATTAGCTGAAACAGTTAGAGATTCTGTAAAACTATTAGAACAGCAAGCAGAAAATAAGAAAATGACACTAAGCGTTTCATTAGATGAAAATATTATTGTCCTTGCCAATGAAGAAAAATTAAAGCAAATTTTTATCAATGTCATTGAAAATGCAATCCGTTATTCAATGGTAGGTTCAAAAGTTAACATAATGACTAAAATAATGAAGGAAGAGGCAGTGATTGAAATTGCCGATAATGGAATTGGTATTCCATCAGAAGATTTACCCCATATTACCGAGAGGTTTTATCGTGTAAATAAAGCAAGAAGCCGTGCAGACGGTGGAAGTGGGCTAGGGTTAAGCATTGTAGATCAACTCGTCACACAACATAATGGTAAGCTAGCAATAGTAAGCGAGGTAGGAAAAGGTACAATCGTAACAATTACAATACCATGTATGGAGGAAATATAAATGAAAAAGTGGTTAGTTAGTTTAATAGCAGTGCCGCTATTCCTTTTAGGATGTTCTTCAAATGAACCAGAGATCGATACAAATGATGAACCGGTAGATATTTCGGCGTTAGAAGTAAAAGTTGACATCTTAACACCTGAGAAAGTAGCGGTCAACGAAACGGTTGAACTAGCAGCGCATGTAACACAAAATGATGAAAATATTAATGATGCTGAATCTGTTAAATTCGAAGTTTGGGAATCCGGACATCGTGATGCTGCTCAAATGTTGGAAGGCAAGCTAGATGAAGATGGTGTTTATAAAGCAGAAATAACTTTCGATCATGACGGCGTTTATTATATGTTTGCTCACACAACTGCGCGCGGTATGCACACAATGCCGAAGCAACAAATTATTGCTGGGAACCCGGATATGAGTAAAGTCATTGAAGACGAAGGCAGCGATACAGTGGAAAAGATGGAAGAACACACTAGTACAGATGACCATTCCGAAATGAATACAGAAAGTGAAGGAGAACATTCCTCGCATTAAAAAGAATCCTCAAAGCATGAGCGTGCTTTGAGGATTTTACATGTAAGCAATTTAATTATAGGTTCATCTTGTTGAAATCAAGAGTTGTTGGCGATTTAAATAAGCATAGTCATCAATAATAATAAAACCGATTATAAAGAGTTACATTTATCACAAGTGTTGCTGTAGCATTCACTTTGCTCTTCGATTTTATCACCGCATTGAACACAAACTTTTTCAGGTAAGTTTTTGAAGAATTCAACTACATTCTCTAACATTGTGGAGCCCCTCCTTCTGGACAATCTGTTATATTACTGAATTGATTAATTACATTGTATTATAACAGTTGGTGTTCGTCAATATGAAATCAGAAATTTTTAGATAATTATTTTTTAGCCAATGGTGGCGGTGAAATATGAGGTGTGATTGGGTTTTAACGGCATTTATTAATGAAATTTTGTTTTTAAAAGTGGAAGATGCATGCTTGCGGCTCTGTTTTGAAAAGTTCTTAAAAAAGATGAGTGCGTAGGTATCACGTAATATTCTTATAATCTGTTACAATTAGCATGAACTTTTCAAAGCTGAAGAGGTGGAATGAAAATGGAAAATACACGAATATTTATCGTTGAAGATGATATGAAAATCGCAACATTATTAGCAGATACTTTAAGGAAATATCAATATGAGGTTGAAGTTGTACAAAATTTTGAAGGAATTATCGAAGAGTGTATAGCCTTTGACCCTCATATTGTTTTACTAGATATTAATTTACCTTCCTATGATGGGTATTACTGGTGTCGACAGCTTCGTCAACACACAACTTGTCCAATTATCTTTATATCCGCACGATCTGGAGAAATGGACCAAATCTTCGCATTAGAAAATGGCGGCGATGACTTTATTACAAAACCGTTTAATTATGAGATTGTTCTAGCGAAAATCAAAAGCCATTTAAGGAGAACTTATGGGGAGTACTCAGTAAGACTAGAGGAGAGGACAGTTAAGGTAGGGCAATTAACACTTTACCTTGAAAGAATGGAGTTACACCTGAAGGATGATGTTATTCCGTTACAGAAAAAAGAATGTACTATTTTAGAGCTTTTACTAAGTGAATCCCCAAAGGTCGTTCCAAGAGAAAAGCTATTAGAGGAACTGTGGGATGACCAAGCCTTTGTCGATGAAAATACTTTAAATGTGAACATGACAAGGGTTCGAAAAAAGCTGGCGGATTATGGAGTTGTTTCTGTCATTGAAACCGTACGTGGAGCGGGTTATAGGTTTATCTTAAGTGCGGAGGAAATGTAATGAGTTTACGGCTTTTTATAAAAGAAAACATTTCATTTGTAATTTTTGAACTAATCGTTGTTTTGTTCATATTATCTCTTTATTGGTTAGATGGTTTTCGAAATATTGATACAGCTGTTTATTCTGTTGTAATTAGCATTGTGTTAATTACTTCGTTCTTGGCTGCGCGTTTTATTATGCGAAAGAATTACTTAAATCGAATTGTACACTTACCAAATTCCATGGAAGACGCTTTACAGAAAAATGCGAAGTCACCAGAACATTCCCAGACTGAGGACTACTTTCATGAATTGTACCGATTATATCAACATGAGGTGCAAACATTATATGCAGTGAAAAATAGACATGATCAATTTTTAAATCAATGGATCCATCAAATGAAAACTCCGATTTCAGTACTAGAATTACTATTACAGGAGGGAGATCCTCTTGATAAAAAAAGTGTTCAAGAAGAAGTGGATCGTCTTAAAAGAGGGATTGAGATGGTCTTGATGAACGCAAGACTTGAAAATTTTGAGGAAGATATGCAAGTTGAGCAAGTTCATCTGAAACAAATAGTGAATGCAACAATCAATGAGAACAAGCGTTTATTTATTACACATCGGGTGTTCCCAGAAACGAAAATTGATGAAGATCTTATTGTGGCAAGTGATTCAAAATGGTTAAGGTTCGTATTAGGACAATTTGTAACGAATGCAGTTAAATATACATTTGAACCAAATAAAAAGGTATTATTTTTTGCCGAAAAAACCGATTCTTCTATAACACTAACGATCAAGGATGAAGGAATTGGCATACCACAATCTGATATTTCACGAGTGACCAAACCATTCTTTACAGGAGAAAATGGTCGGAAAACTGGAGAGTCTACTGGTATGGGGTTATTTTTAGCAAAAGAAATATGTGAAAAGTTAAATCACGAATTAAACATTACCTCACGAGTTGGAGTTGGAACAACCATCACACTAATATTTAAATAACAGATTAAATGAGGGATCAATCATGCCAATTTTACAATTGAAGGATGTAACAAAGGTTTATGAAGGAAAAGTAACACATCGTGCGTTAAATCAACTAAGCTTTGAAGTTGAAAGAGGGCAATTTATTGCTGTGATGGGTCCTTCAGGTAGTGGGAAGACGACTTTACTTAATTTAATTTCCACAATTGACCAACCAACTTCAGGTGAGATTATATTAAATGGCATTACGCCACATTTTTTAAGTAAAACGGAGCTAGCTTATTTTCGTCGAAGACAGCTAGGGTTTGTGTTCCAAGACTTTAATCTTTTACCAACACTTACAGTAGAAGAAAATATTGTACTACCACTAACTTTAGATCAACAACCAGTAGATGTGATGGAGGAACGATTAAAGGGATTAGTGGAGAAATTAGGATTACATTCATTTTTATATAAGCGTCCCAACGAAATTTCCGGTGGACAGGCGCAACGCACTGCAATTGCAAGGGCATTAATTCACGAACCTAACATTATTTTAGCAGATGAACCGACAGGAAACCTAGATTCCAACAATTCTAAAGAGGTGTTAGATTTACTAAGTAAAATTAATAAAGAGAGACGTTCGACAATAGTCATGGTTACGCATGATCCAATAGCAGCAAGTTTTTGTGATCGTGTTTTGTTTATAAAAGATGGAGAGTACTTTAATGAAATCTATCGTGATGACAGGCGCCAAACTTTTTTCCAACGCATATTAAATGTGCTTAGTTTGTTAGGAGGAGGGCAAGTAGGTGACCTTACATCAATTCGCTTACCGTAATGTCGTTCGGAACTTTCGAATCTATGCGGCCTTTTTTATGGCGAGCTTCTTTTCGGTTTTTGTGTTTTTTATTTATTCGATGTTGGTCTTTCATCCAGAGATAGAAGACGGATTATTAGGAAATGTACCTATACTCGGAATGGTGATAGCTGAAGTTATTTTAGTATTATTTTCTTGGTTCTTTATTTTTTATTCCATGAAGGCATTTTTAGAGGCCAGGGGTAAGGAATTTGCTATACTTTTGCACTTAGGAATGGAAAAAAGACAGTTAAGTAAACTTATCTTTTTAGAAACGCTCTTAATTGGTACAATTTCGATTTTCCTAGGGATGATATTTGGCTATGCCTTTTCAAAGTTCTTCTTCATGATCGTCCGTGAAATCCTTATGTTAGAGGATCTTCCTTTATATTTTTCATGGAAGCCATTTTTATTAACGGTAACGGTTTATTCAAGTGCTTTTATCGTCATTACTAAACTTAGTGTGAATCTTTCATCAGAACGAAAGTTAATTGATTACATGAAGGGCCATAAAAATGAAATCGTCCATAAAAGTTATTCTCGAAAAAAAGCAATCCTTGCAATTGTCTTAATTGCTGCTGGATATCTTTTGGCTCTTTTCACAACAAAAGCAACCGTCATATCCATTGCTTCATTGGTCTTGTTATGTATAACAATGGGGACGTATTTTTTCTTTTCTGATACGACTCAGTACATATTGGAGGCTTTTAGAAAGAAAAAGAAATTATACTGGAAAAATGCAAACATGCTCTCTATTGCAGAACAGACATTTATTATGAAGAATAATGGGAGAATGTTTTTTATTGTGACGATGGTATCATCTTTAGCCTTCTTATGTATTGGAACGCTTGCTACATTGTCATCGTACACATCTCAATACGATAAATTAAACCCTCTTGGATTAATTTACAAAGGACATACAGATAATCCATATGAAGATATGCATATTTCTTCGATTGTTAAACAATTAGAGGATAAGGGATTGTCCTATCATATGACACACTTTGATGTTGTTAAACAAACGTCTTCCTTTACTCAATTTGAGGTAGAAGTGTTTAGAGAGTCGGATATCAATAGTTTATTATTTTCTTATGGTTATCCAATGGTTCGTTTATTACCAGGGGAAGCGATGTTCATACCTTATACGGAAGAATCCATAAAGGAACTATCGAAAATAAAAGTCCGAACAGTTTTGGTCGAAAATCATATACCAATTACGATTGATCGTGTTTATCCGGAGTTAATTTTCCCTAGTTCGATTGTTAGTTTAAACTCAATTATTATTAGTGATGGAGATTTTAAAAAATTAAAAAAACCATTTAGTGGTTTCCCGGACGAAGAACCTGGGTATCATTTATTTACGTTCGATATTCCGCAATGGATTGAAACGACTGATATTGGTTTAGATATTTATAGAATAGTTTCAAGTGAGTATTTAAAAGATAAGTATTCTTTACCATTTTATTTTGAAAATGCTGGATTAAGTTATTCGTACTTATTAGCAACCTATTCTTTATTTACGTTAGTTGGTTTATTAGTTGCAGCAGTCTTTCTGTTAGCAGCAGGCAGTTTCATTTATTTTAAATTGTATACAAATCTAGATGCAGAGAAAAGAAAGTTTGATGTACTGAAACGAATGGGCTTAGCGGATAATGAGTTGAAGAGCCTTGTTTCACATTATTTATTTCCGCAATTTTTCCTACCATGGGGAATTGCTATGATGCATATTATCTTCGCTTTTTTCATGTTACAAAAGATTTTGCAAGACATTGCTAATATATCAATCGTAAAGGAATTTGTTTTATCTTTTGTATTATTAGTCTTTGTACAAGTAATCTACTATTACTTAATCCGTTGGCGTTATATTGCACATGTGCGAAATTAAGAGAAAAAAATGGCGAAAAGCTTAAATTTTTGAACAAAAACTATTTGAAATTTAGAAATATATTGTCAGAAAATTATTGTTGTTTTACAATGTTTTAGTGACTGTCAAAAATGTATACAATTTGATTAGGGCTTAGAAGGGGGCTGTATGTTTTTTGAATTTAGTTGAACAAGTACGACAACGTGCGCTTGAACAGCCAAATCGTATTGCCTTTCATTATAAGGGGAAAGATATTACCTATGGTGAATTTGAACAAGCTGTCGGAAAATTTGCTTCTGTTATTAGACATTTGAATATACAAAAAGGGGATCATATTGCTTTAATACTTGGGAATAGACCGGAATTTTTAATTTCACTTTATGCTGCAATGAGGGCTGGTGTAACAGTTATTCCTATTAACCCTATTTATACAATAGATGAAATAACCTATATTGTGAACAATGGGGACATTAAAGCAATTATTGCGGGAGAGTCTTTTTTAGAGACGATTGAGAAAGGACAAAATGCCTTTCCTCAAGTAGAAACATATCTTATTTGCGAATCAACAAATAAGATAGAAGAAAATGTATCAATTCTTTCAGAGTCAGTAAAGGGAAAAGTAAGATTATTTAATAAAGAATTAAATTCTATTACTACTTTAGTTGACTGTGATGAAATTGATCATGAAGATACTGCTGTTATTTTATATACTTCGGGTACAACAGGGTATCCAAAGGGAGCAATGCTTTCACACAAAAATTTATATTCTAATGCGCGGGATGTATCGAATCACTTTTTAATGAGTTCAGAGGACCGGGTTATTGCAACATTGCCATTGTTTCATGTCTTTGGGTTAACCGTAGTGGCCAATGCGCCATTATTAAAAGGGGCTAAGATTCTAATTGCTCCAAGATTTAATCCAAGTGAAATTTACGAATTAGCTAAAACTCAAAAGGCTACCGTTTTTGCAGGAGTGCCGACCATGTTGAACTTCCTTTGTCAATTTAAAAAAGGGAATCCCGAGTGTTTTTCAAATCTGCGTTTAGCTATATCAGGTGGGGCACCTTTACCGATATCAGTGCTTCATAGTTATGAAGAAAGATTTAACATAAAAGTTTCTGAAGGTTATGGATTATCTGAAGCAGCGCCAGTAACATGTTTTAACCCGTTAAATCGAGAACGGAAACCAGGTTCAATTGGTATGTCAATTCCTAATGTCGAAAATAGAGTCGTGGATGACCACGGAAACGAAGTACCAATCGGAGAAGTAGGAGAGCTTGTTGTTCGTGGACCGAATGTAATGAAAGGGTATTATAAGTTACCTGAAGAAACCGGTAATGCAATTCGTGATGGATGGCTTTATACCGGTGATTTAGCAAGAAAAGATGAAGATGATTATTTTTACATTGTTGATCGGAAAAAAGATTTAATTATAGTGGGTGGATACAATGTTTACCCTCGTGAAGTAGAGGAAGTACTATATTCTCATCCTAATGTTTTAGAGTCAGCAGTAGTGGGAATTCCCGACCCAGATTTTGGTGAAACTGTTTATGCATACGTTACATTAAAAGAGAACACTTCTACAATTTGTGAACTACAACAATTTTGTGCGAAAAGCTTAGCAAAATATAAAATACCTGAAGTAATTGAGTTTATTGATCGTATTCCAAAAAACTCAACAGGCAAGATCTTAAAACGTGAGTTGAAAGAAATGGAGAAAACTAATTAAAGTATACAGTATACGAATGTTAGTAAATCCATATAATTAAAACTCTTTTCACTAATTTCATGGTGGAAAGGGTTTTTTTATATTTATGAGTGAATTGACAGGAAATGTAAGAATGTTAAACTATAAAATACGCGAATCGAAATATGAGGAAAAGGGTGATTATGTGACGTCAAAAAGACTGTTAGAGGCTGAAGATTTATATAAAATTCAATCGATTACCAATCCAAGAATTTCACCAGACGGAGAATCAGCAATATTTATAAGAACACAAATGGATCAAGAAGAAAACAAGTATTATTCTCATTTATTTCATATAAAGATTTCAACGGGAAAAGTCTTACAATGGACATTTGGGAAAGAGAAAATCATAAATCCACAGTGGTCTCCGGACGGAAAACAAGTTGCCTTTATCTCCAACCGTGATGAAAAGAACCGTTTATATATAATGAATAAAGATGGTGGGGAACCGAAGAAAATAACAACTTTCGATTCGGAAGTAGAATCATTTTTATGGTCTCCATGTGGGGAAAAAATTTGGATTACTAGTCGAATAACAGAAGATGAAGATTTTTTTGAAAAGGATATTAAAGAGCAAAAGAACCCGCCCAAACCTTATGTTGTTGACCAAATGAAATACAAAATGGACGGAATTGGTGGAGAGGGATTAGTTAAACAAGGTGTTTACTCACAAATTGCAATGATTTCATTAAGAGATCAGTCGGTTACACAATTTTCTCAAGGGAACTATTCACACAAAATAATGGACATTTCTTCTGATGGTAAGAAGCTCATAATTGGAGTAAATCGAGAAGAAAATCAAGATTTTAACTTCAGCGAGCCTATTTACTTAGTAGATGTTGAAACAAAAGAAGAGATGGTAATTGTAAATCAGGAAGGGTACTTTGGTGGTGCAAAGTTTTCGCCAGATGATTGTTATGTAGCTTATGTGGGTAGTGACGATTCCTATAAAAACGCAACACAAGCTAATTTATATATATTTGATACATTAACTAATATAACTCAGAACTTAACTGAAGGTATTGATTCTCCGGTGGGTGATTATGCTGTTGCTGATATCCAACAGGGGGTGAACGCACCATCTATTTGTTGGACTGAAACAAACGATTACTATTTTCGATTATCCTCAATGGGAGATGTTCGACTTTATTACGGAACATTAGATGGAGCCATATATCCAGCATCTCCTGAAGAAGAGCACGTTTATGACTATGATGTTTCAAAAGATGGCTTATTTGCTTTAGTTTGTGTTTCGAATCCCACTTCTCCTGGAGAATTGTATCATTACGAAATTACAACGGGGAATCGGAAAAAATTAACTCATTTTCATGATGACTTTCATAATGAAGTTGAATTAGCAACTCCCACACCAATTAGTTATAAGAGTGTTGATGGATTAGATGTACATGGATGGATGATGAAGCCTATTCGTTTGGAAGAGGGAAAAAAATATCCCTTAATTGTTGAAATACATGGTGGCCCACATACTATGTATTCGAACACGTTTTTCCATGAGTTACAACTGTTAGCAGCACTTGGTTATGGTGTGTTATATGTGAATCCTCGTGGTAGCCATGGATATAGTCAGTCCTTTGTGAACGCAGTGCGCGGAGACTATGGCGGTGGCGATTATGAGGACATCATATCTGGTTTAGATTTTGCAATTCAAGAAAATAGCTGGATTGATGAGCGTCGACTAGGCGTAACAGGCAGTAGTTATGGTGGGTTTATGACGAACTGGATTGTTGGTCATACAAATCGATTTAAAGCAGCGGTCACACAAAGAAGTATATCCAACTGGATCAGTTTCTTCGGGGTTTCAGATATTGGGTATTATTTTACAGATTGGCAACTTGGCACTGATATGATGAACCCAGAGAAATTATGGGATCACTCACCACTGAAATATGCAAAGAATATAGAAACGCCTTTATTAATCTTGCATAGCGAAAAGGATTTTAGATGTCCAATTGAACAAGCAGAGCAACTATTTATGACTCTTAAAACGATGAAGAAAGAGACAAGCTTTGTGCGCTTCCCTGAAAATAACCACAACTTATCGCGAACAGGGACGCCGAATCTTCGGATCGAACGTTTACGTCAAATCGTTAGTTGGTTTGAAAAATATCTTTAGCATGATCTGTTGAAATGCTGATTCATATTGATTATTAGGTATGGTTAAAAGAGGATTTAGAGATTATAATGAAAAATGCTTCTTAATATAGGTGCCAGCGCTTTCACTAATTGAACTAGTATATTTTTTAAACTTCATTAGAACAGAAGCAAAATAAATTCATATTGAAAGTGAGTAGTATTATGTCATTTATACAGGGTCTAATCGACTTTATTCTACATATAGATGAACATTTAGTTGAGATCATACAAGATTTCGGAATATGGTCATACGGAATTATTTTCTCAATTGTGTTTGTAGAAACTGGAGTCGTGATTATGCCGTTTTTACCGGGGGATTCCTTATTATTTGCTAGCGGTGCACTAGCAGCCATGGATGCCTTCAATTTAGTTACACTAATCATAGTATTCTTTTTAGCGGCAGTACTAGGAGATACGTTAAACTACCATATCGGGAAAAAGGTAGGTTTAACGATTTCATCAAATTCATTTCTAGGTCGTATCATCAATCAAGAAAAAATGGATGCAGCACAAAGATTCTTTAATAAACATGGCGGAAAAACAATCGTCTTTGCACGATTCATGCCATTTATTCGTACATTTATCCCGTTTGTAGCCGGAGCAAGTAAAATGAATTATTCGTATTTTTTAGTTTATAACGCTCTTGGCGGTGCATTATGGGTGCTTATTTGTACCTTAGCTGGCTACTTCTTTGGGAATATCCCTGTTATTAAAGAAAACTTCTCAACCGTCATCTTGATTATCATTTTTATTTCAGTATTACCGGCCATTATTGGCGCATTACGTTCGGGAAATAAGGCATAAGTAAACACCATTCACACACATGTGAATGGTGTTTTTTTTACTTTCTAGAAACTTTATTTCCCTTTAAAATTTGGCTTCCTTTTTTCTGCAAATGCTTGAAGTGCCTCAATGCGATCCTCGGTTGGAATTGTTAGTTCGTAGGCTTTGCGTTCAATTTTTAAACCTGTTTGTATATCAACCTTCATTCCTTGTTTTACTGCGAATTTAGCTTGTTCAATGGCAATTGGTGCGTTTTGCATTATAGATTGTGCGAAGAGATTAACCTCTTCTAATAGTTGTTCTGCTGGGGCAACTTTTGTAAGTAATCCGTATTCCATTGCCTCTAAAGCCGACAAACGTTTAGCTGTTAAAATAAGTTCGAGTGCTTTTGTTTCACCAATAATTCTCGGTAATCGTTGTGTACCACCAGCTCCAGGGATGATGCCAAGGCTTGTTTCCGTCAAACCAATAGTAATATGGTCTGCTGCAAATCGGAAATCACAGGCCAGTGCTAATTCAAGACCCCCACCAAAAGCATAACCGTTCAGTGCACAAATTGTTGGCTGTGGTAATTGTTCGATGGATGAAAAAACTTCATTAAATTTATTTAGATTACGAGTAACAAATTCATTAGGTAATGTTTTTCTTTCTTTTAAGTCCGCCCCCGCTGAAAAGGCTTTATCTCCAGCTCCTGTTATGACAACAACACGAACAGTTGAATCAAGGTGAATGGTTTCAATAATTGCTTGTAATTCTAACAGTAATTCATAATTCAAAGCATTTAATACATCTGGTCGATTTAGCGTGATATAGGTAATATGATTCTCTTTATCTAATCTAACTAACCCCATCCTAACCCTCCTTTTATACTCTCTTATTGTTTTATGTAGTAGAATAATAGTTAGAATAGCGAAAAATGTATTATTATGAGTTATAATAAAATACCTATAAATTTAACATTCATTTACAGTAACTATATTTATAAGAAAGAGAGGGTTTTTTGTTGGAAGTTTTTATCGGTAGGCAACCTATTTTCAATAAACATGAGGAATTATTTGCGTACGAGCTTTTATACCGTAATGGATTTGCAAAAAATGCCTATCTGCACAATGACTCGGATGCAGCTACTGTAGACGTACTCATTAATTCATTTTTGTCTATTGGAATGGAAGAAGTTACAAAAGGGTTACCTGGATTTATAAATTTTACGGAAAACTTACTTTATAGTTCAGTGTTCGACTATTTAGATTCCTCAAAGATTGTTATTGAAGTATTGGAAACGGTTCCGATTAATAAGAAATTAGTTGAACGATTGAAAGAACTAAAAAAGCAAGGATTTAAAATAGCACTAGATGATTTTCTTCTAGATGAACAAAATCCATTTTTTAATGAACTTTTTTCTTACACGGATTACATAAAAGTTGATTTTTTAAATTCAACATGGGAAGAACGGTTGAAAATTGAAGAAAGAGTAAAACTATTTTCACATATGCAGCTTCTTGCAGAAAAAGTTGAAACAAGACAACAATTTGAGGTAGCAAAAGAATCAGGCTATACATTATTTCAAGGTTATTTCTTTGAACAACCCCAAATATTAGCTTCTACTGATATACCAATCAATACTTTGCATTACTTTAAAATTTTGGAGTTGTTAAAAGAACAGGAACCTAATATTCCTTTATTAACTGAGTATATTGAGCATGATGTTTCGTTATCCTACAATATATTGAAAAAAGCTAATAATGCTATTAGTTCTTCAAAACCTAGAATTAGTTCAATAAAACAGGCAATTATGTTAATTGGATTATCAAATTTACGAAAGTCGATTTACTTATTGGCTATGCGTGAAGGGAAAACGCAGCCTGACACGGATGTGTTTAAAGAGGTTTTATATACTTCACTGTTTAGGGCAAAAGTGTGTGAAAGTGTGGCACTATTGAAAGCGAAACATAATTCACCAGAATACTTCCTGGTTGGAATATTGTCGTTAATTGATACATTGTTAGAGAGACCCATTGAGAAAATTCTACAAAGGCTCCCATTATCAGAGCATGTGAAGCGAACAATAAACAACGATCAGACAGAGATGACACCGTATTTACGATTTAGTATTGCTTTAGGTAAATTGAATTGTTCCGAAATTGAATTACTTGCAAAAGAGTTAAATCTTACAAACGAAAATATAGAAAATATATACCGAGAAGCTACAATTTGGTCTGAAAGTTCTTTCTAAAGTTAAATTTTCTCCTTCTGTTATAATCTGTGAGTATTTTATCTTCATTCAAAGATTTTTTATAATACATAGTATTTACTAGGACTCGTGGCATTGTGCTGCTATTTTGTTAATTAAATGGATGAGAAAAATCTATATAGACGGGTTGACCAATTACACTTCGCCCAACAGCTCAGCGCGATTTATTCAAGAGCATCTTAGTGGCATACAAGTCTTAAAATCATATTCCAGGTGGAGAAAATATTGCGAAAAAATAATAAGAATAAATCATTACTTTCAACAAATCATAATATTTCAGAATACATTTATGTATTACTTGGTGCATTCATAGTTGCGTTTGCATTTAATGGGTTTTTGTTTCCTAACCAAATAGCTTCCGGTGGAGTAAGTGGGATTAGTACTATTTTATATGGCCTTTTTGGATGGAATGCAGGGCTAGTGCAATATGCATTTAATATTCCACTGTTCATTGCGGGCGTTTTGACATTAGGAAAAAAATTCGGTATCAAATCTCTTGTTGGTACATTGGCTCTACCGTTGTTCGTAATTCTTACTGGAAATTTAGCTCCATTAACATCCAATCCCTTACTAGGTTCACTTTTTGGGGGAATTGTTGTTGGCTTAGGTATTGGAATCGTGTTTAAAGGGAATGCTTCAACTGGTGGCACCGATTTATTAGCACAAATTATTACAAAGTACACCGGTCTTTCGTTAGGGACAAGTGTTCTCCTAATTGATGGATTCATTGTTTTAAGTGCAGCTATCGTTTTTGATGTGGAAAAAGGTTTATACGCATTAATTGCTTTATTTGTCACAACAAAAACGATTGACATTGTTCAACTTGGTTTTAGTCAATCGAAAATGGTATACATCATTACCGAAAAGCCTGAAGAGATGCGCCAAGCGATTTATTCAGAAATCAATCGTGGGGTAACGAAGATGCCTGCCTTTGGTGGTTACACAGGGGAACAACGAATCATGTTAATGGTAGTTGTATATCAAACAGAATTCACAAAGTTGAAACATGTCATCAAAATCATTGATCCAGCTGCATTTGTAATCGTTTCCGATGCTTATGAAGTATTGGGTGAAGGTTTCAAACGGGTGTAAGTTTGTTATAATTAGGAAGGCAATACAAAATTTTCTCTATACTGCAAGAAACCCCATTCTAAAATGGGACGCTTTTTTCAGTGGTGTTAAATCGCCAACTGAATGAAGTAAACCCTTGGTCGAGTCTTAATTTTGAGTTGTAAGTCAAAATCTGGACGTAATTACGTCGAGGGTAGTGATTTTACTATATTTTCTTGGAGGGAAATTATAATGAAAAAATCATGGTTAGCACTAGTATTTGGCTCAGCTCTTTTCTTAGCTGCTTGTGGCGGCAATAATGATGAGGGTACGAACGACACAGACACTGGAACTGACGAAGGTACAACTACTGAAGAAACTGCTGCTGCTGATGGTGAAGCACTTGTAAAACAAAACTGTACTACTTGCCATGGTGGGAACTTAGAAGGTATGGGTGGAGCACCAAAAATTGCTGATGTTGGCTCACGTCTTTCAGAAGAAGAAATTTTAAATGTAATCATTAACGGTCAAGGTGGTATGCCTCCTGGAATTCTTAAAGGTGAAGAGGCAGAAGCTGCTGCTGCTTGGTTAGCAACACAAAAATAATAAGCTTGAACTGTGGCATTTAATAATGATGCCACAGTTTTTTTTTTGATTATGAGCATGGAAATAGTTCAGGATTTCTGTGCTTTTTTATATGTGGAATACGCGGAGTGTCTTTAAGGGAACTTTTTTCCGTTAATGTGTTAAGTGAATGCTAATTAGGCAGAAATAAGGGAAGAAAATTCCGTTAACTGCTCTAAATAAGATGAAATTCAAAGATTTTGATGAAATAAGGGAAAAAGGTTCCTTTATTTTAAAGATTAAATAAGTTTCCTCCAATTTAAACGAAACTGTTTCCGTTATTTTCAAACCCAAAGCACCACGATTACCAAATAGAAAATATTCACTCGCACTTTATGATTCACTATGGAACTCTAGTTTCCATAAGCAATTGATCCCTCAAAAACAAAATTCCACAGCCACCCCATCTCCATTCCATTGCAATTCCTTGCTTTGAAAACCTTAAAAGTACCCCCAATATATACAAATCGCCCACTTTTTTTACATTTAGACGCTAATTACATTTCAATTGCTATGTTACATGCTAAAATAGTTATTATATGTCAAGGAGAAAGTAAAGGAGTTTTACTTTATGATTCAAGTATCGACAAGAGATGTTGTGGAAAAGTTTAATTTAGCTGTAATTAGTGGCCAGGAGGGAATTGGCCGTTACATTACTACAAGTGATATTTCACGCCCAGGACTTGAGATGGCAGGATATTTTACACATTACCCTGCAAATCGAGTTCAATTAATTGGTAAAACAGAATTATCTTTTTTTGAAATGTTACCACAAGATGTGAAGATTGAAAGGATGTTAAAGCTTTGTTCAGAAGATACGCCTGCAATCGTCGTTTCACATAATATGGACGCACCCCAGGAACTTATTGATGCATCCAATCAAAATCATGTACCAGTATTATTAACACCAATGAAAACAACGAGGTTTTCCAGTAGACTTACAAATTTCTTAGAAAGTAAACTTGCGCCACAAACAGCCGTACATGGAGTGTTGGTGGATGTTTATGGAATTGGTGTACTTATTACCGGGAAAAGTGGCGTTGGGAAAAGTGAAACAGCTTTAGAGTTAATTAAAAAAGGACATCGACTTGTAGCCGATGATTGTGTAGAAATTCGTCAAGAAGCAGAAAATCTATTGATTGGAAGTCCACCACCCCTACTTGAGCATTTGCTTGAGATTCGAGGAATTGGGATTATCGATATAATAACGCTTTTCGGAGCAAGTGCTGTACGCCCATATAAAAGAATTACTTTAAATATCGAATTAGAAACATGGGATCCAGAAAAAACATATGATCGCCTTGGATTAGATGAAGAAAAAATGAAAATTATTGATACTGACATTACGAAGTTGACGATTCCTGTTCGACCAGGTCGTAACGTTTCGGTAATTATTGAAGTGGCAGCAATGAATTACCGTTTGAAAAAACTAGGGGTTAATGCAGCACAGGAATTTTCTCGTCGTCTCGATGAAATGGTTTCCCTACATGATGAGATGGACGATTACTAAAAAAAGACCTAAAAGTTGAAGTGTTCTTGAGAGGAGTTAATAAATGAATAATATTTTACTTGCCATTGACCCAGTTGCTATTAGTATCGGGCCAATCGAAGTGCGTTGGTATGGGATACTAATTGCCAGTGGCATCGTACTAGCATACTTTGTAGCTCAAACTGAAGCGAGAAAACGGGGGTTGGCAGAAGATTTTTTTGCTGACTTATTAATTTGGGCTATACCGATTTCGATCATTTCTGCACGAATTTATTATGTTGCGATGAAATGGGAGTTTTACGGAGCAAATCCCGGGAAGATTATTCAAATTTGGAACGGCGGAATCGCTATTCATGGTGCATTAATTGGTGCCGTGATTACAGCGTTTATCTTTTCACATAAAAAGGGAGTTAGCTTTTTAAAGGTAGCGGATATAGCAGCTCCTAGTATATTAATAGGGCAAATCATTGGTCGATGGGGCAACTTTATGAACCAAGAGGCATTCGGTGGACCTGTTTCTAGAGAATTTTTAGAAAATTTAATGCTGCCCAATTGGATTATTGAACAAATGTTTATTGAAGAACTAGGCACCTATGTTCACCCAACGTTTTTATACGAATCTTTATGGAACTTAGTTGGGCTTATTCTTCTTCTATCACTTCGTAAAGTAAATTTACAGCGAGGTGAAATATTCTTCTCCTATATGATTTGGTATTCCATTGGACGATTCTTTATTGAAGGAATGAGAACGGATAGTCTTTATTTAATTGGGGAATTACGTTCAGCACAGGTTGTATCTATTTTAGCCATTATTATCGCAATTGTGGCAATTGTTTATCGTAGGCTGAAAGTGCGCCCTGTAGTCCGATATTTAGATAAGTAAAAGGAGATTAGAAAATGTCTTCATTAAAAAAGGGGTTATTAGCGGGGATCAAAACCACTTGGACATTAAGTAAGGTTATTTTTCCAATTACATTAATTGTGACGCTTTTACAATTTACTCCGGTATTACCGTGGGTTATTAATGTCATTGAACCATTAATGGGGGTATTGGGTCTTCCAGGGGAAGCAGCCATTCCATTAGTATTGGGGAATGTTTTAAATCTGTATGCAGGTATTGCGGGGATCTTATCACTAGAACTAACTGTAAAAGAAGTTTTTATTTTAGCAATGATGTTATCCTTCTCCCATAATTTATTTATTGAAACAGGGGTTGCACTTCGAGTTGGAGTTAAATTATGGATTGTCCTTGTTATTCGCCTTGGTCTTGCTTTCCTATCTGCACTTGTCATTCGATTCTTTTGGCATGGTGGGGGAGAAATCGCTAAATATGGTTTAGTTCAAGACCAAAGTGTAGACCCGAATGGTTGGGGAGAGATTTTTTTATTAGGGCTGGAAAAAGCTAGTTTAGGTGTGTTGCAACTAGCATTAATTGTTATTCCGTTAATGGTCATTGTTCAGTTTTTAAGAGACCTTCACTATTTAGAGAAATTCTCACAAAAATTTACGCCTGTTACGAAGTTATTAGGAATACAACCAAACGCTTCGATGACTCTTGTTTCTGGTTTAGTTGTCGGGTTAGCCTTTGGTGCTGGCCTTATGATTCAAGCAGTAGAAGAGGATGGAGTAAGTAAAAAAGATGCAACGTTAGTCTTCATATTCTTAGTTGCTTGTCACGCTGTAATTGAGGATACACTGATATTTGTACCACTGGGCATACCAGTTTTGCCATTGCTGCTCATTCGTTTAGTTACGGCTTTAATTTTAACGATTGCAGTATCTTATTTGTGGAAAAAAGCTGAACTAAAAGCTGTAAGAAATGAGGTTACCCAAGTATGATTAAGGCATTATTATTCGACTTCGACGGAACATTATTAGACACAAATGATTTAATAATCCGTACATTTATGCATGTTTTAGAAGACAAATTTCCTGGGCAATATTCGCCACAAGATTGCATAAATTTTATCGGTCCGTCATTAAAAGAAACTTTTGAACAAATTGCGCCAAACGAAATGGATGAAATGATTGCGAATTATCGCTTATGGAATAAAGAACATCATGACGAATTAGTAACAGAATTCGACGGAGTTATAACAACACTAGAACAATTAAAAAATGAGGGAATCCGACTAGCAATTGTTTCTACTAAAACACGAGATATGATTGAACGTGGATTAAATGTTATGGGGGCTACTCATTTATTCGAATTAGTAGTTGGTTTGGATGATGTTCAACATGTTAAACCCCATCCAGAGCCTATTTTATTTGCATTAGAAAAACTTGGGGTACAAAAAAATGAGGCCATCATGATTGGTGATAATTCTCATGATATAGAAGGTGGGAAAAATGCTGGGGTTCGAACGGCTGGTGTCGCCTGGTCACTTAAAGGTGAAGATTTCTTAAAGCAATTTAATCCAGATTATATGTTGCACCATATGACTGACTTATTTGCAATTGTTAAGGAGCCATGATCTGATGAGGAGAACAAAAGCGTATAAAGTTCAAGGACCAAATTCATTATGGAATGTTTATGACACTGTGCCATTTTGGAAGGTTGTAAAATGTTTTATCTTTATACAAATTGGTCGAGTAACACCCTCAATGAGATTAAAAAACTGGATTTATCGTACGTTTCTTAAAATGAAAATTGGCAAGGAAACTTCACTCGCTTTAATGGTTATGCCTGATACGATGTTTCCGGAACGCATTACAATCGGTGACAATACAATCATCGGGTTTAATACAACCATCTTGGCACATGAATATTTAATTGAAGAGTATCGCTTGGGTGATGTAATAATAGGAAGCAATGTGATGGTTGGTGCTAATACAACCATATTACCTGGTGTAGAAATTGGTGATGGAGCAATTGTTTCAGCAGCAACACTGGTTCATCGTGATGTCCCCGCAGGATGTATGGCTGGAGGCAATCCGATGCGGATCATATATACAGCAGAACAACTTGCGGAAAAGAAAAAGAATAGGTAAAGCAATGAAAAGGGGGTCGATCCATCGTTAGTTATGGCGGCCCCTTTTTATATAGACTACTATTTAGACAATGGGTAAACAATATGAATAAAGTCATTGACTAGTGCAGGATAGTTTTGTAAAATTACTTTAACAAATTACTTCTCTAGTTAACTAACACTCTAGTGTACTAAAGTAAAACGGTAGGATGTGTAAACAAATGTCGTCAATTAAAATGTTTGAAAAACCATTAGGAATGCGTGATACATTACCAACAATTTATGAAAAAGTAGAAGCCGTACGACAAACAGGTCGCAATTTTTTACGTGGACATGGATTTGATTTTATTAAAACTCCATCCCTTGAATATTACGATACAGTCGGTAAAGCATCTGCGATTTATGACGCTTCTTTATTTAAACTTGTAGATAGTCAGGGGAACACACTTGTTCTACGTCCTGATATGACAACTCCTATTACACGAGTTGCAACTTCAAAATTATTAAAAGAAAAAATACCTCTAAGATTAGCTTACTTTGCAAGTGTTTTCCGTGCTCAACAAACAGAAGGTGGAAGACCAGCAGAATTCGAGCAAATGGGTATTGAAATTATTGGAGATAAAAGCGTCTTTGCTGATGCGGAAGTTATTGTTACAGCAATCCAATTAATGCAAAGTTATGGTATTGATTCATTTAAGATTACGATTGGCCATGCAGGGTTATTAAATTGTATTTTAAGAGATTATACAGATCATCAAGATCAAGAACATAAACTACGAACTTTATTAGTTGAACGAAATTATGTTGGATTTGAAGAAGCGGTTGAGTCATTTGACTTACCTAAAACAAAATCAGATGCTTTACTACAATTTATTAATGAAGCAACGAATATTAAAGCAATCGAAGATATTGAGAAATATGTGAGAAAAAATGATGCACTTGTATATATGCAACAGCTTGCAAATCTAATTGAAACTGCTAATCTATCGCAATATGTTTCTTTCGATTTTACACTTTCAAGTCATATGAACTATTACACAGGTATGTTATTTGAACTGTTTGCTGAAGGTAGTGGCTTCGCAATTGGTAATGGTGGTCGTTATGATGGTTTACTAAATCATTTTGGAAGTGAAGTAGGTGCAACAGGGTTCGGTATTCGTGTCGATCGACTTCTAGAAGTATTACCAAAATATGAGGTTGAAGAAGAAACAGTTGCCGTAATCTTTGAAGCAGAACTGTTTACGAAAGCACTTCAACTTGCAAATGAATTACGCCAACAAGGTTGTCTTGTTACTCTACAATCCAAAGATGGAATTGCCGATGAAAAAGCATTTGCTCTAAACTTTAATAGAACTGTTTATGTCAGCCAGGAGGATTTAAGCAATGAATGAATTAACGATTGCCATGCCAAAGGGACGGATTTTTGAAGAAGCATATCAAATGCTGATTGATGCTGGGTTTAATTTGCCAGAAGAAGTTGAGATGTCTCGTAAACTAATGATTGAAATTCCAGAAGAAAAAATTCGTTTTATTTTAGCAAAACCAACGGATGTACCTGTTTATGTTGAGCATGGGGTTGCTGATATTGGGATTGCTGGAAAAGATACATTATTAGAACTGAATCGCAATGTACATGAACTTCTAGATTTAAAAATTAGTAAATGCTATATTGCATCTGCAGGTTTACCAAATACAAAAATGAATGAAATTGCACCAAGAATTGCAACAAAATATCCAAACATTGCAATGAGTTATTATAAAGAAATGGGCGAGCAAGTTGAAATTATCGAATTAAACGGATCAATTGAGCTTGCGCCAATGATTGGATTAGCCGATCGTATTGTTGATATTGTTTCAACTGGTAGAACATTAAAAGAGAATGGTCTAGTTGAATACGAGCATATTACAGATGTATCTTCACGCTTAATTGCAAACCCTGTAAGCTATCGAATGAAGAGTGAACGTATTCAGGATTTAGTTTCGCGTTTGAAAAAACTAGTCAATTAGAGAGAAGGGCAACATGTGAATATTACGAAATTAACTAACACGATTTCTTTAAAACGACAACTTGAAAGTGGCAATGAAGAACAACTTCGCACGGTAAGAAATGTATTACAGGATGTACGTGAACATGGTGATGATGCCCTTCGAAAATACACAGAAATGTGGGACGGGGTAAAAATCGATAATTTCCGTGTAACAGAGCAAGAAATTGAGGAAGCAGTTAATGGTTTCGACCCTCAATTGAAAAAAGATTTAGAAGAAGCAGCGGATAATATTCGTTATTACCATGAACAACAAAAACGTGAAGGATATCAATTGCCTTTAGCAGATGGTTCTTGGTTAGCTCAACGTATTACACCACTTGATGCGGTTGGACTTTATGTGCCAGGTGGTTCAGCAGCCTACCCATCTTCTGTATTAATGAACGTAATACCTGCACAAGTTGCAGGAGTTAAGCGAATCATTATTACTTCACCAGCAGGCAAGGACGGAAAATTACCAGCTGCTGTACTAGTAAGTGCTGCGATTCTTGGCATTACTGAAATTTATAAAGTGGGTGGAGCACAAGCAATTGGTGCTCTAGCCTATGGAACAGAAACAATTCTTCCAGTCGATAAAATTACAGGTCCAGGAAATATCTTCGTTGCCCTTGCAAAAAGAGAAGTCTTTGGTGAAGTGGCAATTGATATGATTGCTGGCCCAAGTGAAATTTGTGTATTAGCAGACGAAACAGCCTATGCAGATGAAGTAGCTGCGGATCTTTTATCACAAGCAGAACATGATGCATTAGCATGTGCAGTATTAATTACAACAAGTGAAAAACTGGCAGAAGAAGTTTCACAACAAGTTGAGAGTCAATTATCACAACTTCCACGAGAAGCAATTGCCCGTAAAGCAATTGAGAACTTTGGACAAATTTATATAGCCGAAACTATGACACAAGCGATCGAAGCGGTTAACTCACTAGCACCTGAACATTTAGAAATCGTAACTAAAAATGCAGAAGAAGATTCCTTACAAATTCAGCATGCTGGGGCGATTTTCTTAGGACGTTACAGTTCGGAGCCAGTTGGAGATTATTTTGCTGGAACAAACCACGTGTTACCAACAAATAGTACAGCTCGATTTGCTAGTGGATTAAATGTAGATGATTTTATCAAAAGAACGAGTGTCGTATATTATAGCGAAAAAACTTGGGAGCAAAATGCACCTAAAATTGCACGTCTAGCACGAATGGAAGGCTTAGAAGGCCATGCACGTGCAGTAGAATCACGCGGATGGACTAAAGGAGAAGAATGAACATGACTGAACAAAAAAGGCGTTATGCTAAAATTGCACGTAATACAAACGAAACAAAAATTAGCGTAGAATTAGATTTAGACGGTCAAGGTCAAGCGGAAATTAATACTGGTGTTCCTTTTATGGACCATATGCTAGATTTATTCGTTAAACATGGTTTATTTGATGGAAAGATTTTTGCGGATGGGGATACACACATCGACGATCATCATACAACTGAAGACATTGGGATTGTATTAGGACAAGTAGTACGAGAAGCATTAGGCGATAAAAAAGGAATTAAACGTTATGGTAATGCATTTGTGCCAATGGATGATGCATTAGCACAAGTTGTAGTTGATTGCTCAAACCGCCCACATTTAGAGTACCGTGTAGAACCACAACTAAATGCAAAAGTAGGTACTTTTGATACGGAGCTTGTTCATGAGTTTCTATGGAAATTTGCATTAGAAGCACGTATGAATGTCCATGTTATTGTGCCATATGGTCATAACACACACCATATTATCGAAGCAATATTTAAAGCTTTAGCAAGAGCAATTGATGATGCGGTACAAATTGATCCTCGTGTAAAAGGAGTACCGTCAACGAAAGGATTGTTAACGTGAAAATAGGTGTAATTGATTACGGTATGGGGAATTTATTTAGTGTGGAACAGGCACTAAAACGTTTAAATTGTGAAGTCATCGTTTCTTCTGATGAAACTGAGTTAGATTCAGCAGATGCTATTATCTTACCTGGTGTTGGCGCGTTTCCTGATGCAATGAAACGTTTATCGGAAACAAACTTAGATGAGTATATTCGAAAAGTAAAAGATTCAAATAAACCGCTACTTGGAATTTGTTTAGGGATGCAACTATTGTTTGAAGAAGGTGAAGAAGTTGCCCCGACAAAAGGATTTGGTTTCTTTAAAGGGAAGATCAGCAGATTTTCTGGAGAAACTTCCGAAGGCGTGGCATATCGTGTACCACATATGGGTTGGAATACGTTAGAATTTAGTTCTACACCTAATTGGCTAGAAGGTAAAGAATTCCCAGAAAGCCGTCACGTATATTTTGTTCACTCATTCTACGCGGCTAATATTGATCCTGAACAGCTTGTGGCTAGTGCGGATTACTATGATATGAATGTTCCTGGAATTGTACAATCTGGATCAGTGACGGGAATGCAGTTCCACCCTGAAAAATCTGGTGAGTTCGGTGTATTTTTACTAGAACAATGGTTAAACGGTGTGGGGGTGCGAACATGTTAACAAAACGTATCATTCCTTGTTTGGACGTAAAAGAAGGCCGTGTTGTAAAGGGAATACAATTTGTTGAACTTCGTGATGCTGGAGATCCAGTTGAATTAGCGAAATTCTATGATGAACAAGGTGCAGATGAACTTGTATTTCTAGATATTTCTGCTTCTCATGAAGGACGAGAAACAATGGTTGATGTTGTAAGAAAAACGGCTTCAGCTCTTGCAATCCCTTTCACAGTTGGTGGTGGAATTCGAACGTTAGACGATATGAAACGAATTCTACGTGCTGGTGCTGATAAAGTATCAGTTAATACATCGGCACTAGAAAGACCGGAACTAATTAAAGAAGGCTCTGATTATTTTGGGGCACAATGTATTGTCGTAGCGATCGATGCGAGATATAGTGAAGAAGACGGTACATGGATGGTTTATACACATGGTGGCCGTAATAAAACGGAGTGGCAAGCTGTTGAATGGACAAAAGAAGCTGTTCGTTTAGGTGCTGGTGAAATTTTACTTACAAGTATGAACCAAGATGGTGAAAAATCTGGGTTTGACTTAGGACTAACGAAAGCTGTACGAGATGCAGTAACAGTTCCCGTAATCGCAAGCGGTGGAGCAGGAAATGCAGAACACTTTGCTGAAGTGTTACAAGATGTCGATGCGGATGCAGCACTTGCAGCATCAATTTTCCACTACAAAGAAACAAGCGTAGCAGAAGTAAAAGCTTACCTGCGCAACAAAGGAGTATGTGTCAGATGATTGAAGGTTTAAAATTCGATGAAAAAGGTCTTATTACTGCTGTAGTACAAGATGCACAATCGAAAGAAGTATTAACGGTTGCATATATGAATGAGGAATCACTTCAAAAAACAATTGAAACAGGCGAAACATGGTTTTATTCTCGTTCTCGCGAAGAACTATGGCATAAAGGAGAGACAAGCGGTAATACGCAAAAAGTGGTCTCTATTAAAGCCGATTGCGATCAAGATGCTTTAGTTGTTGAAGTACTACCTGCGGGACCTGCATGTCATAACGGAACAACTTCTTGTTTTACTGAATCAGTTGTTCAAAACGATAAAGTTGGTTCTGTAGACATCATTCCACAATTAGTTGACATTATCCGCCAACGTGAAATTGACATGCCTGAAGGGGCTTATACTACATATTTATTCGAAAAAGGAATCGATAAAATCTGTAAAAAAGTCGGTGAAGAAGCAACAGAAGTCGTAATTGGTGCGAAAAACCGCGATGCAGAAGAAGTGAAATGGGAAGCAGCTGATTTAATTTATCACCTATTAGTTTTACTTCAAGAGCAAAAAATTAGTGTTTATGATGTCCTAGAAGTTCTAAAAACACGACATGAAGAAAAACGAGCAAGTACGAAATAATAAGGTTTAGCTCCAATTACTCCACGTCAAAGGCGATTATTTTGCTGGCGAGGGGGAATTGGAGCTTTTCACTTTACATATGCTGATTAATTAAATTATGTTATAATAAATATAATTTTGATTGAGGAACGGAACGGTTTTACGGTTACGTTCCTTATTTTCATGTTTCGGAGGATTTATCTTGGAAAATAAACGTCAGAAAGAAAAAGAGAACAACATCGTATCGTTTATTCCAAATGGTGATTATTATTTTAATAAAGCGCTAAAAGCTTTAGAACGAGACCAAATGGAAAAAGCTTATAAATATATGAAACGCGCAGCAGAATTAAGTCCAGATGATGCACATGTATTAATGCAATTCGGGATACTAGAAATGGAAGCGCAAAATTTCGAACAAGCATATGAATTGATTCATACTGCATACAGTTTAGATCCGAACGATTCAGAGACGGTATTCTTTTTAGCAGAAATTTCAGGTTATATGGGGATGGTTCAGGATGCGAAGAAATACGCAGAAAAGTATCTACAAATGGAACCGGATGGCATGTACATTGAGGAAGCTGCGGAAATTTTAGAATACCTTGAATTTGATGTGTACGATGATGAGGAACTTACTGAAGAAGACTCTGGAAAACTAATTGGCCAAGAAAAAGCACGTCGTTTAATGGAGAAAGGTCAGTTTTACGAAGCAATTGAAGTTTTAGAACAATTGGTAGAAGAATTTCCGGATCTTTGGCCAGCTTACAATAATTTATCGCTAGCTTACTTTTATGTAGGGGAAATTGAACAAGCAAAGGCACTGTTAAACCATGTTTTAAGAGAAAGTCATGGGAACTTACATGCGATCTGTAATTTGGCAGTAATTGCTTATTTTGAGAAAAACGAATCCGAACTAAATTCCCTTCTTGAAATACTGAAAAAAGTAAATCCTTTTGATTGGGAAAATCGCTATAAGCTAGGTGCTACATTAGCATTAGTTGGAGAATACCAATTAGCGTATAAATGGCTACGTAGTATGGATAAACGCGGCTATAGCGGGGACACAGCATTTTACTTTTGGTTAGCCCAATCAGCATATTTCGCTGGGCACGAGGACGTTGCTAAAAATACATGGAAAATCCTAGTCGGGATGGACCCTTCAAAAGAAGGATTGGAACCTTGGTCAAATGTGTCCGAAAAAACAGATGAAGATTCTATCGAACATAACCGAGAAGTGATTATCGAAAAAATAAATAGTCAATATAGTGCACACCGAATGTTTGGCTTTTTCTTATTAAGCAAATCAGCTTTTAAACAAGAAATCATTGCACATCCTAAATTAATCGATCTCGCAAAATACAGTGGCATTGAAAAATTATGTTTAGCTTATGCACTGAATCATCAGTTTAATCGTAATAACCAGTTAGAAAAGCACTTTGCTCGTGCGATGGAAGTGGCTGAAAAACTATACGAAAAAAGCGGAAATGTTACGTTAGAAACTCAGTATTTGTATCAAATGTGGTTTGTACTATGTGAAAGAGCTTTAAAAGAAAATTATACATTTAAAAATGTGAACGCTTTGGCTGGAGCAGTTGAATTTATGTTTTACTCTACCATTAATAGTAAAAAAGTGACGAAAAAGTTTTATGCAGAGCGTTACGGCGTGTCCGTTTCAACTTTAACTAAGTACGTGGACAACCTAATTGGCTATTTACCTTTTGACAAGTAGGCAAACTATTTGAAGTTCGACCATCTTTGACATACGATAAATATAGAAAGAATTCAAAACAAAAAATGATGACGAAGTTTGTAATATATTTATAGGAGGAAGTTTTCATGTCTGAAGAAAAAATTTATGATGTAGTGATTATCGGAGCAGGTCCTGCTGGAATGACAGCTGCAGTTTATGCGTCTCGTGCTAACCTATCAACAATTATGATTGAGCGTGGGATTCCAGGTGGACAAATGGCAAATACAGAAGAAGTAGAAAACTACCCTGGTTTTGATACTATTTTAGGACCTGAACTTTCAACAAAGATGTTTGAACATGCGAAAAAATTTGGTGCAGAATATGCTTATGGTGACGTTTCAGAAATCATCAATGGCGAAGATTACAAAATTATTAAAGCAGGCTCAAAAGAATATAAAACTCGTTCCATTATTATTACAAGTGGTGCAGAGTATAAAAAAATGGGCATCCCAGGCGAAAAAGAGCTTGGTGGACGTGGCGTAAGTTATTGTGCAGTATGTGATGGTGCATTCTTTAAACAAAAGAATCTAATTGTTGTTGGTGGAGGCGACTCTGCAGTTGAAGAAGGCGTGTACTTAACACGTTTTGCTGACAAGGTAACAATTGTTCATCGTCGTGATCAGTTACGTGCACAAAAAATTCTTCAAGATCGTGCTTTTGCAAATGAAAAAGTTGATTTTATTTGGAATAATACAGTAAAAGAAATTAACGAAAAAGACGGTAAAGTAGGTAGCGTTACTCTAGTAAATACAGTTGATGGAACGGAACAAGAAGTTCAAGCGGATGGCGTTTTCGTTTACATCGGTATGATTCCGTTAACAGCTCCATTCCAAAACCTTGGAATCTTAAATGAACAAGGTTATATTGTAACAAATGATAAAATGGAGACATCTGTAAAAGGTATTTTCGCAGCTGGTGACGTTCGCGATAAAATGCTTCGTCAAATTGTAACAGCAACGGGTGACGGAAGTATTGCAGCTCAATCTGCACAACATTATGTAGAAGAATTAAAAGAGAAAATTAGCCAATCCTAATTTAATTTGGTTTTAAATTTCTTGTAACTTCACTGCAATAATGAAGGGATATACTAAAACGTATAACTTAACCCCCTTTTTTATTCTCATTTGGTTGTTTCCAAGCGTAAGTGGAAACAACCATTTTTTTATTTCCTTTATCGGAAAGACGATAGGAGGGAGCTTTGTCGTTAAATGATACGCCTCCTACAACCCCCGCTGGCTTTAAACAATTACCATTAATCGGGATACAACTTTGCCATTATGCAAATGATGAATGTATTACTTTGAAAGAAATAGATAGTAAAAGGTATAATAATATTTAGGGAGCAACAATAGAATTGAGGTGTAGTTGATGCAGAGAATTGCAAATTTATTAGCTATTCAAGATGGGAAAGTGTTACTTTTACAAAAACCAAGAAGAGGTTGGTATGTAGCGCCAGGCGGTAAAATGGAAAGTGGCGAATCAATTTATGAGGCTGCAGTTCGTGAATTCAAGGAGGAAACAAACGTTACTCCGAGTAATGTTCAATTAAAAGCTGTATATACGATCATTATTAAAGAAGATGACGCTGTTGTAGACGAGTGGATGTTATTTACTTTTGTTGCCACAGGTGTTGAAGGTACACAGTTTGATGAAACAAGAGAAGGCAAGCTAGAATGGCATACAATTGAAGAACTAGATAAGCTTCCAATGGCAGAAGGAGATCGTACAAATTTATTATTTGCAGCCTTAAAAGAAGGCATTCAATATGGTACATTTGAATATACAAAGGATTTTCAACTTCTTAGTTCGAGAATACAGACGTCCTAACCAACAATATAGACGCAACATTAATGAAGGAGATGGTAAACATGGGGGATAGTAAAAACTATTCGCATGAAATAGTAGTAATTACTGGCATGTCTGGAGCGGGGAAAACTTTGGCTGTTCAGAGCTTTGAGGATTTGGGATATTATTGTATTGATAATTTACCTCCTGCTTTACTCACTACTTTCTTAGCATTAATGAAAGAGTCAGAACGTAAAATTACTCGAGTAGCAGCAGTAATGGATATGCGTGGGAGAGAGTTCTTTGATTCACTAGTAGATGCACTAGATCAATTAGAAAAAGAAAAAGACGTACAAACTCGTATCTTATTTTTAGATGCTGATAACGAGACCCTTGTGCGTCGTTACAAAGAATCAAGAAGATCTCACCCATTAGCACCTCAAGGATTACCACTTGAAGGTATTAAAAAAGAAAGAGAGATTCTTGCTGAATTAAAAGGTCGCTCTAAACATGTTTATAATACATCCAATTTGAAACCTAAAGAATTACGTGAACGAATTGGAGAAGAATTCTCAGATTCTAATAGGCCTAAATTTTCTATTAATGTTATGTCTTTCGGATTTAAAAACGGAATTCCAATTGATGCTGACTTAGTTTTTGATGTGCGTTTTTTAAAAAATCCTTATTATGTTGAGGAATTACGTCATAAAACAGGTTTGCAAGAAGAGGTTTCTTCGTATGTATTAGCAACAGAAGAAACACAAGAATTAATTACTAAATTAACAGATTTATTTAACTTTATGGTTCCACAATATATAAATGAAGGAAAACCTCAGCTCGTCATTGCATTTGGTTGTACAGGGGGACAACATCGATCTGTAACGCTAGCTGAATATTACGGTAATCTCTTAAGTAGTACCTATAAAACTATTATTACACACCGTGATATCAATCGTAGAAAGGATTGATGTAATGTCAAAACAGAAGAAAATGAAAATTGTAGTGATCGGAGGAGGGACAGGACTTTCTACGTTATTGCGCGGATTGAAAAATTATCCCTTTGAAATTACTGCCATTGTAACTGTCTCGGATGATGGCGGTTCATCTGGCAGACTTCGTGATGACTACGATATACCACCACCAGGAGATATACGAAATGTAATTGCGGCTCTTTCAGATACTGAGCCTTTAGTTGAACAAATGTTCCAATATCGTTTCGCAAATTCTGTAGATTTAGGTGGACATTCCCTAGGTAATTTAATGCTTACAGCGTTAACAGATATTACTGGGGATTTTAGCCATGCAATTGCTGAAATGAGTAAAGTATTAAAAGTACATGGTAAAGTCATCCCATCTGCAAATAAAAAAATTACGTTACATGCTGAATTAATGGATGGAACATCGATTGAAGGCGAATCAAAAATCCCTTCCTCAAATGTCCCAATTAAACGCGTATTTCTAGTCCCAAATAACGTGAAACCGCTTCCGGAAGCAATTCGTGCGATTGAGAAGGCGGATTTTATTTTAATAGGACCAGGTAGCTTATATACAAGTATTATTCCAAACTTACTTGTTAAAGAAATTGGAGACGCTGTGATCCAAGCAAAAGCTCGAAGAATTTATGTATGTAATTTAATGACACAAAAAGGGGAAACGGTTCATTATAAAGCAGCGGATCACGTTAGCGCAATCTACAAACATGTAGGTCAACCGTGCTTAGACGCAATTCTAGTAAATGATGTAGATTTTCCTATACCAATCAAAGAAAACTATAAAGAAGAAAATGCTGAACCGGTTTTACTAGATGTTGATAAACTAGAAAGTATGGGATTAGAAGTTATTAAGAAGAATATCGCGACGATTCAATCAGGTGTTGTTCGGCATGAATCAAATAACATTGCTAAATGGTTAGTGGATTATGCGGAAAAATTTAACGTAAGATAGATATACCTCATTTAGGGTTGTATATGTTATGATTATTCTCATACATATTTTGAAAGGGGGTTATAAGACATGTCATTTGCATCAGAAACGAAAAAGGAACTTACGCAAGTTGAAGCTGACGATGATTGTTTAAAAGCGGAAGTATCTGCACTTATTCAAATGAATGGCTCGTTATCATTTACGAACAGACAACTAAGTATCGATGTTCAAACTGAAAACGCAGCAATTGCTAGAAGACTATATACAATTGTAAAGAAACTTTATCCATATAATGTTGAATTACTAGTTCGTAAAAAGATGCGGTTAAAGAAAAACAATGTGTATATTTGTCGTGTCCGTGATGGTGCACGAGAACTTTTAACGGATTTAGAAATTATTTCTGAAGATTTTCAATTTGATCATACGATTCCCAATGTATTATTAGCGAAAAAAAGCCAAATAAGAGCATACTTGCGTGGGGCATTTTTAGCAGGTGGCTCTGTTAATAACCCTGAAACTTCTTCGTATCATCTCGAAATCTATTCATTATATAAAGAGCATGGCGAAGCATTAGCAAACCTAATGAATAAATTTCAGTTAAATGCTAAGACAATAGAACGTAAAAAAGGATATGTAACTTACTTAAAAGAGGCAGAAAAAATTTCTGACTTTTTAGGGCTAGTTGGCGCATTCCAAGCAATGTTGAAATTTGAAGATGTACGAATTGTTCGTGATATGAGAAATAGTGTAAATCGTATCGTTAACTGTGAAACGGCAAATTTAAATAAAACAATCGGTGCGGCATTGCGACAAGTAGAAAATATCCGTTTTATTGAAAATACAATTGGACTTGACCAATTACCCGAAAAGTTACGTGAGATTGCAAGACTACGTGTAGAATACCAAGATGTTACCTTAAAAGAGTTAGGTGAAATGGTTTCTACTGGGGTCGTGAGTAAATCGGGCGTGAATCATCGCTTACGTAAGATAGATGAAATTGCGAATTCGTTACGCAATGGAGAACAAATTAGATAAAGTTACAAAAAATTAAAGAATGATACATTGTTCTTTTCATATAATTTAGATAAGATAAAATTATATTGATGATCGGTTGTGAAAGGATGTTTGCGAAATGGTTGAAACCAATGTTGAGGTTAAGTTGAAAACTGGGTTACAAGCTAGACAGGCTGCTTTATTCGTTCAAGAAGCGAATCGTTATAAAGCAGAGGTATATTTAAAGAAAGAAGAGAAAAAGGTTAACGCTAAATCGATTATGGGCATCATGAGTTTAGCAATCGCACGTGGAACTACAGTTACTCTAATTGCAGATGGTAGTGACGAATCTGACGCAATTAAAGGTCTTTCTTCAATTATCCAAAAGGCAGATTAAAATTTTATAAACTTTTGTAAACGCTCGCAAATTTTTTTGCGAGCATTTTTTTATCTGCATTTAGTATTTCACAAAAATAAATTACTCAGACGTAAATTTCACTTATGTAGTGACATTCTGCTCCTGAATCACTTCACTAGGTTATTTCGAAATGATATTTCAGAATTGCCTTAACAAACAAAATAATGGTAACGTTAAGTCAACACAGATTAGATAGGGCAAAATTGATTTTTGGGGAATACTTATAAAATCAATTTAGGAAAGCAGTAGATATGGAGGAAAGAACAATTGAAATCACAACTGTTTTATTCATTAAGTGAACCGCAAGAGAAGGCTGAAGGAAAGTCGTATCCTGCAATTTTTGTTATGCATGGTATGGGAAGTAATGAACAGGATTTACCATCCATTCTACAAGCGGTGAAACAGAATTACTTTATCTTTAGTTTAAGAGGGCCTATTAGTCAGCCACCGGGTTTTTCGTTTTTTACCATTGAACGTATTGGCGTACCGCATCGAGAACCTTTTGTAAAAATAATTCATGATATTGAGGAGTTTATCAATGAAGCAGTGGAGGAATATCCAATCGATGCTAATCAATTATTTTTATTAGGATTTAGTCAAGGAGCAATACTTAGTCAATCTCTTGTTACGATATTAGGGAAGAAACTGGCAGGAATCGTTTCATTAAGCGGGTATTTACCTCAAATCGTGGTGCAAGAGATGCAACACGCACCAATGAACAATGTGCGAATTCTACTTGCTCATGGGGAACAGGATCAGGTCATTCCTTATAATTGGAGTGAGCAAAGTAAAGAATTCTTTGAAGAAAAAGGTGCCCTTGTTCAGCATTATCCTTATACTGGTGGGCATTTTGTAACACAACCATTAGTAGATGAAATTGAAAAATATTTTGGTGTGTAGGAAGTGTTAAAACATAAAAAAGCTGTCCAATTAATTCGGACAGCTTTTCGCTTGGCAAGAAATTATTTTGATTTTTCGCTACGAGTAATGATGTGGTCAATTAAACCGTATTCTTTTGCTTGTTCAGCAGTCATGAAATTGTCACGGTCTGTATCTCTAGCGATTGTCTCTATTGGTTGACCAGAGCGTTCTGCTAAAATTCCATTTAATTTATCGCGTAAGAATAGAATACGTTTCGCAGCAATTTCAATTTCAGTAGCTTGACCTTGTGCACCGCCTAGTGGTTGGTGAATCATAACTTCAGCATTTGGTAATGCATAACGTTTTCCTGGCTCACCTGCAGTAAGTAAGAAAGCACCCATTGATGCAGCCATACCAATACAAATTGTTGAAACTTTAGGTTTAATGAATTGCATTGTGTCATAGATTGCCATACCTGCTGTAATTGAACCACCTGGAGAGTTGATGTAAAGAGAAATGTCTTTCTCTGGATCTTCAGCTTCTAGGAATAATAATTGAGCAACAATAGAGTTAGCCACATTGTCATCAATTGCACTTCCTAATAAAATGATGCGGTCTTTAAGTAAGCGTGAGTAAATATCGTATGCACGTTCACCGCGATTTGTTTGTTCAATAACTGTAGGAATTAAATTCATTGTGAAATCCTCCTAATAGAAATTTGATCGTATTCTACAATGCTGAATTTTAATGTTATTTCAGCTATAACAGTATCATACTCTGAATAGTCAAGGATGGTCAAATGTTAAGTCTGCCTTTTTTATATATATGAAGAAAGTGCAATTAACATTCAGAAGTGACGATACAGGGGGAAATGATGATAATTTATATATTATTTCGGTACATGTGGAGTAAGTAATAGTGTCAATGTCCTCTATGTTGAAAATAAAACAATTGAAAGTTTAATTTTATGAAATTAAATAGTTGATTTGTATGAGGGAAATTTGTATAATAATGTGGTCCGTGTTTTTAAATGTATACATTTTTACGAATGATTTATTATTCAGTTTTCAACATCGTTACGAGTAGTACCTAATAATATATTTAGTCCTCGTGGTGTAATGGATAACACTGAAGATTCCGGTTCTTCCGCTGGGGGTTCGATTCCCTCCGAGGGCGCCATTTTACTGTTTCAAATATAAACCTTTTTAATAGTTAGACCTCACTGTATTGATTAGTATAGCAGCCTAACCAATACAGTAAGAATGAAAAAAATGGGATAAAAGGAAATTACTGTACCAATTTATTTTATCCCTTTTTCATTCTCTTTAAACTAATTTTGATAAAATATCTTTCTAATAAAGTAAATAATTTCTTTTAATGTTGATATTTCCTAATAGATGTTCGAGATCGTTAGAGTTTTAATAGCAAATAGTTAGTTTGAGGTTTTTAAATAGTAAACCACCGTATTCATTATTATTGAATGCGGTGGTTTTTTTATGTTGTTGGGTGGTGAATGAAATGAACTTCATTGGGTGCATGAAGTTCAAAATTGGGAAGGAGAGCACGGGGAATGAACTTCATTAGGTGCATGAAGTTCAAAATTAGAGAGAGCAAGAATGTAAATGAACTTCATCTGGGTAATGAAGTTCAAAATTAGGAAGAGGAGGAAATGGAAATGAACTTCATCGGGCCAGCGACTGTATGAAGAGGATCTCGTATCGTAAATCAAAACAAAATCCTTTTCATCAAAGTGTATATCAGTATTTCAAACAATTTGCACAAAGAAATCCCCATTAAAAAAATCCACTCTGTGCCTGCATAGCACAGAATGGATTGATCTTTCCCTCTGCTTTTCTACACAGAGGATATTGTAAGCCTTACGCTTCACTTTTAATCAGCCGTCACAGCGCCCGAGTAATTCTGCTTTTGCTCACTCATGCCTTCATCCAGCTCAAGTAGCAAGCGCGGCTTATTAGTTAGGCATATCTTTAGCTTTATCAGCTTGTCCGTACATGTTTAACATTGCTTGCATGTCTGAAGGTGATAATTGTGGAATTTGGTAATAGCCGTGTTTGTTTTGGTAAAGAGATAACTCGTATGCCATTTCGATACAGTTTGGCACAGAGTCTTGAAGAACACGACGAACTACTGGGTTTGTCGCTTCTAATGCAGCAGTTGTTTTACCAGTTGCCCCCATTTTGTGGCAAGATAATAAGAACCCAGAAATAATACCGTCATTCAATTCACTTGCAGAAGTCATAGGCTTTTTAGGTTGGCTTGGTGTTAGGCCATATTTTGAATCATTGCCCATTTGCATTTTGTAAGAACGAGTTGGGTGGCTTGGATCTTGACCTGTTTTAAAGCATTCTGCCGTAATATTATATTCATCAAGCATAAATGCATACTGTCTGTCCAAAATATTAAGAAGTTCTTGATCTTGTACATGTGGACGTAAAAGAATAAATTGGTTTAGACCAGCAATTGAAGCACTTAATACTTCATGAACATCTAGCACTTCGTGAGCACCATGATTCATTGAAAGGGGCATATTCCCTTGAGTTGTTTGAGATTCATTTGTGAATTGGTTTTCCATACGTTAAAATCCTCCCAGAAAGTTATAGTACAAAAGAGTACAGAATATAGTTTGTGTAACTTTTATTTGATTATTCATGACAACTTTGAGATGCTTATTAAATAAATTATTTTTCAAGGAGGCTTTTATGAACGTAAAATTTTATAGCAGACCCAATTGTTCACTTTGTACTGACGGGCTCATGACACTAAAACTGGTTCAAGAAGAATTACAATTTGACATAGAGCTTATTAATATAGAAGAAAACCATGAATTACATGAAAAATTTATGATTATGATTCCTGTCGTTGAATATAATGAACAGATTTTACAATATGGAATTTTAGATTATGTGACATTATATGAAGAATTGAATAAAGTAAAGTAAGGAAAAAAATTTGTAGTATTATCCTCAAATATGTATAATTAGTTTAGAAAGTTATTTTTTTACTCCTAGTGGGGCATTTTTGTACCAGTGGGGCAAAGTTGTCCAAGTGGTGTATTGGTAGGTGTGTATGATGTGATCAAAGGATATGAAGACGCAGTTCGGTCAATTGTACCGGAAATGTTCAGTTTAATTCAGGTTAGGTATCGTGTTCTCCAAATGATTGATGCAAGTGGACCGATAGGAAGAAGAGTGTTAATCGATTCATTGCAATTATCTGAACGAGAAGTAAGAAATGAAACGACCTTACTGAAGGAACAAAATTTAATTGAGATTACACAAAAAGGCATGATTTCTACAGAACATGGGCGTGTCATCATTGAGCAATTAAAGCCTTTATTTCAGGAGCTTTCCGGACTAAAAGCAAAGGAAACAACGCTATCGTCCATATTGGGAATAAATAAAGTCATTATTGTTCCGGGTGATCTTGAAAGCGACCAAAGTGTATCAACATTATTAGGGAAAGAAGCGGTTACGCTTTTAATGGATCTTGCGAAAAAGAACAATGATGTTGCAGTTACAGGTGGTTCGTCTGTTGCAGCGCTAGCCAATCATTTATCTCCAGTTAAATCGCTAAATACTTTACGATTTATTGCTGCTCGTGGGAGTATAGGTGAAGAATTGGAAAACCAAGCAAACACGTTAGTAGCAGAGTTTGCAAACAAATGTAAGGCTACATATAGGACATTATATTTTCCAGAATATTTAAGTGAGCAAGCATATGAGCTTATGCTAGAAGAGCCAAAAGTTAAAGAAATGCTTGAGATATATGACAATATCGACCTTGTCATCCACGGCATTGGTACTGCGAAAGAAATGGCCACTCGAAGAAATACGAGCTCAGAAATTATTGACCTTTTAAAAGTGAGCAAAGCTGTTGGGGAAGCATTTGGTTATTATTTTGATGAATCTGGTCAAATCGTATACCGAATTAACACGATTGGAATTCAACTTGAACAGGTGAAAAGTAGTCCAAATATTATTGCGATTGCTGGTGGAGCAAACAAGGCAAAGGCACTTAATGCTTATTTCAAAAATGCACCGAAACAAACGGTTTTAATCACAGATGAGGCTTGTGCAAATCGAATTATTGAGGGTTTATAAACTTTAAGAAAGGCTACACTGTTGTGAGGTAGCCTAGAAACTTATTCTAAAAATTGATTATATGGAGGAAGTTAACTTATGGCGGTAAAAATTGCAATAAACGGTTTTGGAAGAATTGGAAGACTAGTATTTCGTGAAGCAATGAAACAAGAAGAATTTGAAGTTGTGGCAGTTAATGATTTAACGGATGCGCATCAACTGGCACATTTACTTAAATACGATTCAATTCATGGAATCTATGATGCAGAAGTTGGTTCAGAAGATGATGCATTTATCGTAAACGGCAAACGAGTTCAAGTAATCTCTGAGCCTGACCCTGCTAAATTACCATGGGGCGAATTAGATGTTGATGTAGTTGTAGAAGCTACTGGTCGATTCCGTTCAATGGAGGATGTAGGCAAGCACGTTCAAGCTGGTGCGAAAAAAGCAATTCTTTCAGCACCTGCAAAAGGGGATATGCCAACATACGTAATGGGTGTTAACCATACTCTGTACGATCCGACACAAGATGTCATTTCAAACGCATCATGTACGACGAACTGTTTAGCGCCTGTTGCGAAAGTGTTAGACGAAAAGTTTGGAATTGTCCGTGGTCTTATGACGACAATTCACTCATATACAAATGATCAACGTATTTTAGACTTCCCACATAGTGATCCGAGAAGAGCACGTGCTGGGGCAGTTTCTATGATTCCAACAACAACAGGGGCAGCCATTGCAGTTGCTAAAGTACTTCCGCATTTAAAAGGAAAATTAGATGGCTTTTCTATGCGTGTTCCGACTCCGAATGTATCATGTGTGGACTTAGTTGCAGAATTAAAAGAAAATGTCACAATTGATGATGTAAATAATGCATTAAAAGAAGCAGCAAATGGTGAACTAAAAGGTATTCTCGACTACAATGAGTTACCATTAGTTTCAATCGATTATAACGGTAATCATCATTCATCTACTGTTGATGGACTTTCAACAATGGTATTAGATAATAATATGATCAAAGTGCTTGCTTGGTATGACAATGAAATTGGTTATTCAACTCGATTAATGGAATTAGCAAAATATATTTCACAACAAGGGTTTAATAAATAAACTTTGACTATGTCTAATGTGACATACTATTGAAATGCTGAATTGAAATGACGTCCTGAATTTATATTCTCCTTACTGCTTCAATTTCCATGTAGGCGTATCACTCACAGGGGCAAATTTACAGTATGGTAGAGAAATTTAGATGGAGAAAAAAGTGTAACATATTTAAGGATTTTCAACACAAAAAGTATAGCCTTTATATTTATTTCCATTTATAATAATGGAGGGTAAAAGGAGCGGTGGATTACCCATCGCTCCTTCTTTATGTAGATAAATAAAATAGTAGTGAAATGAGACATACCTAAATGACTTTTGATAGACTATTATGTGTTAAAGAAAGTAATAATAGGAAAGTCTAAAAGTAGCAAAATGAAGGAGGTTTCTTCATGTTTTTGAAGAAGACGATGAATGATGTCGATGTAAAAGGCAAGCGAGTTTTTGTCCGCGTAGATTTTAACGTTCCGATGGAGGAAGGTAAAATTACAGATGAAACACGTATTCGTGCGGCAATTCCAACAATTCAACAATTAGTTGAGTCAGGTGCAAAAGTTATTTTAGCTTCACACTTAGGTCGACCAAAAGGTGAAGTAAATGAAGATATGCGTTTAACAGCTGTTGGGGAACGTTTAGCGGAAATCATGAACAAGCCGGTTACAAAATTAGATGAATCAATCGGTGAAACTGTTGAGCAAGCAGTTGCAAAAATGGAAGACGGCGACATCGTATTACTTGAAAATGTTCGTTTCCACAAAGGCGAAGAAAAAAACGATGAAGAACTTGCGAAAAGTTTTGCAAAATTAGCTGATTTATATGTAAATGATGCATTTGGTGCCGCTCACCGTGCACATGCTTCAACTGAAGGAATTGCAAAACACATTCCTGCGGTATCTGGTCTATTAATGATGAAGGAATTAGACGTACTAGGAAAAGCATTATCTAATCCGGAAAGAGCATTTACGGCAATTATCGGTGGAGCAAAAGTAAAAGATAAAATCGGCGTAATCGAAAATTTACTAGATAAAGTAGACAACCTAATTATTGGTGGTGGACTTTCATTCACATTTAGTAAAGCGCAAGGGTACTCAATCGGAAAATCTCTACTTGAGGAAGATAAGATTGAACTTGCCAACTCCTTCATTCAAAAAGCAGAAGAAAAAGGGGTAAAACTTTATTTACCAATAGATGCGGTTGTAGCTAATGAATTTTCAAAAGATGCTGAAACAAAAGTGGTTGATATTGATTCAATCCCAGAAGACTGGATGGGTCTAGATATTGGTCCTAAAACAGCAGATTTATACGCTGATGTCATTGAAAGTTCTAAACTAATTATTTGGAACGGGCCTATGGGTGTGTTCGAAATGGACAAGTTTGCAAATGGAACAAAAACTGTAGCAGAAGCTATGGCGAAAACAGAAGGCTATACAATTATCGGTGGAGGAGATTCCGCTGCAGCAGTAGAAAAATTCGAAGTTGCAGACCAAATGGATCATATTTCTACTGGTGGCGGTGCGTCTCTTGAACTGATGGAAGGGAAAGAACTTCCTGGAATTGTAGCGCTAAACGATAAATAGGAGGCAACTTCATGCGTAAACCGATAATTGCAGGTAACTGGAAAATGTATAAAACATTTGACGAAGCAGTTGAATTTGTTGAATCTGTACGTGAAGCAGTACCGTCAGATGAGAAAGTGGACGCAGTTATTTGCGCTCCAGCCCTATACTTACCTACACTTGTTGATCTTGCTACTGAAACTGATCTAGCGATTGGTGCACAAAATATGCATTTTGAAAATGAAGGAGCTTTTACAGGAGAAATCAGTCCTTCTCAATTAGAAGCTATTAATGTGGATTACGTTATTTTGGGACACTCAGAAAGACGTGAATATTTCAATGAGACAGATGAAGCCGTGAATAAAAAGGTGAAAGCAGCACTTTCTCACGGAATCGTTCCAATTATCTGCTGTGGTGAAACATTAGAAGAGCGTGAAGCAGGTAAAACAGAGGAAAAAGTCTCAAACCAAGTAAAAGCTGCACTTCAAGGATTTACTAGTGAAGAAGTAGGGCACATGGTCATTGCTTACGAACCAATCTGGGCTATTGGGACAGGAAAGACTGCAACTGCTGAGGATGCAAATCATGTTTGTGGTCAAATACGTAAAGTGGTGGAAGAGCTTTACGATAATAGCACAGCACAGCAAATTCGCATTCAATATGGCGGTAGTGTAAAACCAGATAATATTGAAGAATTATTATCAAAAGAACACATCGATGGGGCGCTTGTGGGCGGTGCAAGCTTACAAGTAGAATCTTATTTAGCTTTATTAGACAAAATCTAATAAAGCTAAAGCTTCGGCTATGCCACTTAGAAAGATTATCAAACATTGTGCCAGTTTCAAATTCTGGCAAGTGAAGCCAAAGCGAAATTGATTAAAAGTATTGGAGGCGCGGCTAATGCCTAAACAGCCAGTTGCATTAATTATTTTAGATGGTTTTGCATTCCGAGATGAACAATTCGGTAATGCAGTTGCACAAGCAAAAAAACCTAACTTTGATCGATATTGGGCGAGTTACCCACATTCAACATTAACCGCTTCAGGGGAAGCAGTTGGTCTTCCTGATGGGCAAATGGGGAATTCGGAAGTAGGACACTTAAATATCGGTGCAGGAAGAATAGTTTATCAAAGCTTAACACGAATACATAAGTCCATTCGTGAGGGTGACTTTTTCCGAAACGAAAAGTTTATACAAGCTGTACAACATGCGAAAGCTTATAATTCTAAACTTCACCTAATGGGGTTATTGTCAGACGGAGGAGTACATAGTCACTATGAGCATTTATTTGCCCTATTAAAGCTAGCAAAAGCAAATGGGTTAGAAGAAGTGTATGTACATGGTTTTTTAGATGGTCGTGACGTAGGGCCAACAACAGCTGTTGGTTATATCGAAGAAGCAGAAAAACAAATGAAAGAAATCGGTATTGGGAAATTTGCTTCTATCCATGGACGTTATTATGCGATGGACCGCGACAAACGTTGGGAACGTGTGGAGTTATCATATAAAGCACTTGTCGATGGGATTGGACAAACTGCGGCCACTGCAAAAGCGGGTGTGGAATCTTCCTATGAACGTGAAGTTGTCGATGAGTTTGTAATTCCTTTTGTGATTACGAAGGAAGGACAACCTACTGCTACAATCGATACAAATGATGCAGTTGTGTTCTTTAACTTCCGACCTGACCGTGCAATCCAATTATCAAAAGTTTTCACGAATGATCAATTCGATGGGTTTGAATTATCGAAAAAGCATCCTGAAAATCTAAAATTTGTTTCCTTTACACACTATAGTGTAGATGTAAATGCAGATGTAGCGTTTGAAAATGTTGATTTAGTCAATACTGTCGGTGAAGTTATTGCTGCAAATGGCTTAACTCAATTACGCATTGCAGAAACTGAGAAATACCCACACGTGACATTCTTTATGAGCGGTGGTCGAGAAGCAACATTCCCAGGGGAAGAACGACTATTAATTGCTTCGCCAAAGGTTGCTACATATGATTTAAAACCAGAAATGAGTGCTTATGAAGTAACGGAAGCACTATTAGCAGAAATTGCAGCGGATAAATTTGATGCAATTATTTTAAACTTTGCAAATCCAGATATGGTTGGACATAGTGGAATGCTTGAACCAACCATTAAGGCAATTGAAGTAGTAGATGAATGTTTAGGTAGAGTAGTTGACGCAATCCTATCAAAAGGTGGCGCGGCTATTATTACAGCTGACCATGGTAATTCAGATGAAGTCGTCACTTTAGAAGGACAACCAATGACAGCTCATACAACGAATCCTGTTCCAATTATTGTGACAAAACCAAATATTACAATAAAAGATGGTGGGATTTTAGCAGACCTTGCGCCTACTATGTTAAAATTGTTAGGTGTGGAACAACCACAGGAAATGACAGGAACACCATTATTTGACGTTGCTGAAGAAGAGTAACAGTATGAAAGACTCTAAGCTCGGTCTGACCAAATTAGATTCAAGCTTTAGATAAACTTAAAACAATTAGACGGTGAGGAGAAAACATTATGCCATTTATTACTCAAGTTTATGCTCGTGAAGTATTAGATTCACGCGGTAACCCAACAGTTGAAGTAGAAGTATTCACAGAATCAGGTGCATTTGGACGTGCAATTGTACCATCAGGAGCATCAACTGGTGAATATGAAGCAGTTGAATTACGTGATGGTGACAAATCTCGCTACCTTGGCAAAGGTGTTTTAAAAGCAGTAGATAATGTAAATACAATTATTGCTGAGGAATTAGAAGGTAATTATTCAGTTCTTGATCAAGTAGTAATTGATCAGGCATTAATTGAACTTGACGGTACAGAAAATAAAGGTAAATTAGGGGCAAACGCAATTTTAGGTGTATCTCTAGCTGTTGCGCATGCAGCATCAAGTTATTTAGATATTCCTTTATATCAATACTTAGGTGGAGTTAATGCAAAACAACTTCCTGTTCCAATGATGAACATCTTAAATGGTGGCGCACATGCTGATAATAACGTTGATATTCAAGAATTCATGGTTATGCCAGTAGGTGCAGAATCATTCACACATGCATTACGCATCGGTGCTGAAGTATTCCACAGCTTAAAAGCAGTATTAAAAGACAAAGGCTACAATACAGCAGTAGGTGATGAAGGCGGATTCGCTCCAAACCTTTCATCAAATGAAGAAGCTATTCAAGTAATTTTAGAAGCAATCGAAAACGCAGGTTACAAACCAGGTGAAGAAGTACGCCTAGCAATGGACGTTGCATCTTCTGAGTTATTCAATAAAGAAGATGGTAAATACCATTTAACTGGTGAAGGAGTTGTTAAAACTTCTGAAGAAATGGTTGACTGGTATGAAGAATTAACATCAAAATACCCAATCATTTCAATCGAAGACGGTTTAGATGAAAACGACTGGGCTGGTCATAAGCTATTAACAGAACGTATCGGGAACCGTGTTCAATTAGTTGGGGATGACTTATTCGTAACAAATACGAAAAAATTATCTGAAGGAATCGAACAAGGCGTTGGTAACTCAATCCTAATCAAAGTTAACCAAATCGGTACATTAACTGAAACTTTAGATGCGATCGAAATGGCAAAACGCGCAGGCTATACAGCGGTTATCTCTCACCGTTCTGGTGAATCAGAAGATGCAACAATCGCTGATATCGCAGTAGCAACAAACGCTGGTCAAATTAAAACAGGTGCTCCATCTCGTACAGACCGCGTTGCAAAATACAACCAACTTCTTCGCATCGAAGACCAACTAGGTGCAACTGCACAATACCTTGGTTTAAAAACTTTCTATAACTTACGATAAGATAATCGTTAAAAAGGGCCTCAGTTTTGAGGTCCTTTTTTTGTACTTACAAAAGATATAATTTATCAACAATTAAACATGATGCTTGCGCCTGAATAAAAACAGACCTACCTATAAAACAGCTTTAGGAGCTCTGCTTAGTTTAATAAAAATTAAATCTCCCCACTCGCAAGCCAAGGCATGAAGCCTTCTAAGAATAGTTCAGTTGCCGGCATAAAGTATGAACCAAAGTGGAAATCGGGATCGAGCGTCGTTACAATCCAAGTTCCTTTTGAACTAATTTTGTCCACATACAGTAAAGAGCCGCCATCCTTCATATCAATAATGGATTCCATTCCTTCTTCCAAATGAAAAACTCCATGCTGATGCCACGTACAAGCTTCAAGATTTAAATGACCATCTCGGAATAAAGGATATTCAGGTGCAACTAAACGCAATCCACTATCAGCTCCTGGTTCTAACCACCACCAAAAGTTTGTTGGGCGAGACTCCCATTTTTGATTTGGAATCCATTTGATTGGTTGGGGACCAAAAGCCACAACAATTCCTCCTCGGTCCACAAACTCATGAATGGCTGGAACTATATTTTCAAATAGTTTCAGATGTAATTGAGATGGAACCATTAGTACATCGATTTCATCTAAATCCGTTTCCTTAAAGCGCGGTAAGTAAATCACTTTCTCAATATATTGGTTAATTTTTGGCTCATGGAATGTACGGTAATGGGGAGCATGTCCACCGTATAATGCTGCAATCTTTCTCATGATACTTTCTCCTTTTCTAATTGTGCTAATTCTTGTTCAATCCACTTCAATGTTTGAATGGCAATTAATTGCGTAGAATTATCTCCTGTTGCATATGAAAGAAGATCACGTGCAGAATGCGCAAGGATTGTTCCTTTTGTCGTTGCTCGGTCAATATATGTAATAGGTGTCTCATCTTGGAATGCAAGCACAACTTCTGCATTTTTATTCGTAAGTGGGTGATACCCCCGAGCATAGAAACCATAAACACCTTTACGAACCGCAAGCTCGTTCATATCAACACCATGAAAAATCGAGTGTTCATTTATCACTTTTAAGTCATAATCTGTATGATTTTTAATCTTTTTCGGCATGAAAAGATTTACACCTGGCAACCAAGCTCTAAAAATATGTGTACAAGCAATCACTATTTTTCCATCATTCAAAAATTCCTCAATGATCTGTTTTTTCTCAAATAAAAATTCTTGGTCGATAAAGTCCGTAATGACTAAAACGTTAAACTCCTTTAAATTTGCTGTTGAAAGTTCATATTGATCTAGATTGGTAATGTGATCCATGGGTTCATTTGAAGCTGCCATTGCACGACCTTCTAGTCCGAAAGCATGTCCACCACTTAATTTTACTATTTTCATAGTTGTCATTATTCATGTTCCACTCCTTATGATGATGTCGATTATTAGCGAAAAATATAATTGACAATGATAATCGTTATCAATTATACTTCGAAAAGATTAAAAAATAAATAAAAAAATATGACTAATCTAAAAAAGGAGGAAATGTATGAAATATATTGGGTACGTAGCCAACGATATTCAATTTGCTAGATTACGTCAAAAGGATCGAGACCAAGGGCTAGTATTTATTGATATGTATGATTTACCGAATACTGATTTATCTGCCTATGTTGGGTTAATTATTACAAATTATGTGGATGAAGATTTTATGATGGCGCATAAGAGACTATTCGAAGATTACTTGAATAAAGGAGGAGTCATCTTCTCATTTGCAAAGATGTCACAAAGCTATTTACCAAATGCACCAATTTGGTACCGTTCGCCAATTGCCATAAGAGAACGTGAAATAATTTTGCGTGAGCCAATTGCCACTATGTTTGAAGGAATTGATCCTTATGATTTAAATTATCGCCGCGGGGTTAAGGGCTTCTTTACAAGAGGTTATTTTAAAGAACTACCAGATGGTGCGGAAGTAATTGTAGAGGATCAGCTAGGTGCACCAATTATCTATGTGGATCGTGCCTCAACAAATGGAACTTTATTTGTTGGTTCTGGAACGGATTTATATCAAGTTTATCGTGATGAAGAATCCTCAGCTAATCGCTTACCAAGACAAATACTAGATACGATTCGTGAGGAATATGCGAGCAGAAAAGAGGCACATGTATGAATAAAATTGCAATTCTAACTAATGGCATGAGCTTCCACAATCGATTTTTTGCAATGGAAGAGTATAAGGGGTTATACGATGACATTATTCATATTACGGAACTACATAATACGGATTTATCAATTTATGACACATTAATTGTAACGGAAAGATTAAGTATCCCACACTTAAAACAAAACCAAGGGAAGTTTATAAGTTTTGTTAACTCAGGGAAACGGTTATTAATATTCGGGGAAGTTTTAGACAATTGGTTTCCAACGATTGACTGGGAAGAATCGGAAGTGAATTTTAGTTGGTGGGTAAAAGACAAAGGTGACTTACCATTGTTTGAACGCAATAATATGCACACTTTATATGAACATGTCACGCTAAAACACATGAAATGGCATTATCACGGTACATTTCAGCCTCCAGAAGGCGCTATTTCGTTAGTGGATAATCACGAAGGACGTTCTATTTTCTATATTGACCAAGTGAGCTTCAATGGCGAACTAGTTGTCACAAGCCTAGACCCAATTTTCCACATTGGACTAGGATTTATCGATCAAACAAAACTGTTTTTAAACGGCGTTATCAAATGGCTTAGAGGAGAGAATTAATATGGTTAAAAGTAAAAAAATGATTGCAGCTGTAGCACTTTCAGCAATGGCATTAGCTGCTTGCTCAGAGGGAGAAACAAAAGTAGAAGAAACAGGAGCTGAAGTACAAACAACAGCAGAAGAGAAAATTGTAATAGACCAAGCTGGTACAGAAATAAAGATTAATGGAGTTGTTGATGAAATTGTAACAGGTAGCATCTTACCTTACTTCCATACTTGGTACGTAGCAACAAACTCTACTAAAGAAATCGTAGGGATGCATCCGAATTCATATAACGCAGCAGAAAACTCCATTTTAGCAAAGTTATCTCCTGATGTTTTAAAAGCGGATACATCATTTGTTCAAAATGGAGAAATGAATGTCGAAGAATTAATGGCGATTAACCCTGATCTTTATTTCGAGCTTGCAACGGATGAAAAATCAATTGACTTAGCTCGCAGTGCGGGTATCAATACAGTTGCCATTAAAGCAATCGATGCTGCAGCGGCAGAACCACTTGACACTTTTAACAGTTGGTTAGAACTTACGGCTCAAATTGCGGATACAACTGATCGCGCTGATAAATTCCTACAAATTGGAGAATCAGTACAAAGTGAAATCAATGAAAAGATTGATAGCTTAACTGCTGAAGAAAAACCAAATGCATTAATGATTTATCAAATGTCTGACCAAGCAATCACGGTTTCAGGTAAAAACTTCTTCGGAAATCAATGGTTAAAAGCAACAGGTGCTAATGACGTAGCAGCAGATGGAGGAGTGGAAGGCCGTAAAGATGTAAATATGGAACAAATTTTCTCTTGGAATCCTGAGATTATTTACATAACAAACTTCACAGAAGTCCAACCAGAAGATTTATATAATAACACGATTGAAGGCCAAGACTGGAGCCAAGTAGAAGCGGTTAAAAATAAACAAGTTTACAAGATACCATTAGGGATTTATCGCTGGTTCCCACCAAGTGGTGATGCTCCTCTAATGCTGAAATGGTTAGCAAATATTAACCAACCGGATTTATTTGATTATGATATGAACGATGAAATTCGCACGTATTATAAAGACTTCTATGAATATGACGTAACAGATGAAGAAATCGAACAAATTTTACACCCGTCATCTGATGCTGCAAAATACTAATTAACTAGATTTGAGGATTCAACATGAAGAATTGGAAAAATGTCTTATTGTGGTTTTTACCATTAGTAATTGCAGTTGCATCATTAGGTATAGGACGGTTTGAGGTAGATTTTGTAACGGTAGTAAAAATACTGACATCGCATATTTTTCCGACCGAAGAAACTTGGACGCCGATGGAAGAAAACGTGGTCATGACGGTGCGCTTACCACGTATTATCCTCGCATTACTAGTGGGCGCTGGGCTTTCTATCTCAGGTGCATCATTCCAAGGGATGTTTGCAAACCCTCTAGTAAGTGCGGATATTTTAGGGGTAGCAGCTGGGGCTGGTTTTGGTGCCTCGATCGGAATCTTATTGTTTGGGAATGGTTATATCACACAAGGCTTTGCAATTGTATTTGGTTTAGCAGCAATTGCTTTTACTTATGTGATTGGTGGAGTAGGCAAGAACTTACCTATTTTTATGTTGGTTCTTGCTGGTGTTGTGACGAGTGCATTATTTAATGCGTTAATCTCATTAACGAAATTTGTTGCCGATCCAGAAGAAAAATTACCGTCTATTACATATTGGTTGATGGGAAGTTTAGGTACGGCTTCATGGCGAGACTTATGGACAGCCGGACCACTCATTTTAGTTGGAATCATCATTTTATTAGCTGTACGTTGGCGAATCAACTTATTAACATTACCAGAAGATGAAGCAAAATCATTAGGGATTTCTGTTACGAAGTTAAAATGGCTTGTCATTACAGGTGCCACACTTTGTACAGCAGCAGCTGTTGCGATTGCCGGGATTGTGGGCTGGGTAGGACTAATTATTCCGCATATAGCTCGTATGTTTGTCGGAACAAATAATGAAAAAGTTTTACCGGTATCCATTACTTTAGGTGGAGCTTACTTGTTAATTATCGATACATTAGCCCGTTCATTAACGGCCGCTGAAATTCCTTTATCGATTTTAACTGCTATTGTGGGTGCGCCATTTTTCGCCTACTTATTACGCAAGACAGGGGGAAGTTGGTCATGAAAATCGAGGTTCACGATGGGAATTTCTATTACGCGAAAAAGAAGAAGGAAACAAAACCTTTTATATATGCATCGGATATTGATTTTACATTAGAGCGCGGTGAAATCATGGCAATTCTTGGGCCCAATGGTGCAGGAAAGACAACCCTTTTGAAATGTATCACTGGCTTAAACTGCTGGAAAAAGGGTTTTACTCTGATTGATGGGGTGGAACTGACTAAAATTCCTCAAAAAGAAATTTGGAAGAAAATTGGTTATGTTCCACAAGCACATAAAATGGTCTTCGGGTTTTCCATAGAAGATTTAGTAGTAATGGGACGAGCTCCGTATATTAGTTCGATGTCAAAACCACGGAAAGAGGATTATGATAAAGCCCGGGAAGCCCTTGATGAAGTCGGGATTTTACACTTGGCAAAGAAATCTTGCAACGAAGTCAGTGGTGGGGAACTTCAACTAGCGTTAATTGCGAGAACACTCGTGTCAAATCCAGAAGTCCTTATTTTAGATGAACCAGAGTCACATTTGGATATTCAAAAACAGGTAGTCATTCTACAAACGTTAAAACGCTTAGCCAAGGAACACAATATCTCGTGCATCATTAATACCCATTACCCAAATCATGCCTTCTATTTAGCAGATCAAGTGTTAATGATTGCAAAGGAGAAAAAGGCAATAATTGGGTCTGTTCACGAAGTCATGACAGAAACTAGAATGAAAGAATACTTCAATATTGACTTACGAAAGCTTATTTTTGATAAGGAAGATTTACTGTTTGAAACTATGATCCCCCTAGCCCTTTCGGCAAAACGGGAAGTAAGTGAGTGTAGGTATAATAGTTTTTCGTAGGCTGATGGTGGTGTGTAAAGAGGGCGGGACATATGATGTGCCATTTGAATGTGGATATAGAGGAGAAATTTTGGCTAATGTATAAAGTAGAGGGTTGGTAATCGGATTTAAGCGAAAATAGTTCCGTTAATGAGGATAAGAGATATTTTGACAGTAGAAATAAGGGAAGAAAATTCCGTTAATGACTAAAATAGAGGCTTGAATGGCTGAAATAAGGGAAAAAAGTTCCGTTAACAGCTCTAAAATGGGTAAAATTCAACAATTTTAAGAAGATAAGGGAAATAACTTCCCTTATTTGACGGAAAATACTGGAATTTTTTAAAATAAGGGAAAATCATTCCCTTATTTTTAGACAGATTAAAACCACACCAGCAATCCAATTATCAAATAGAGAGTGTCTATCACAATTTGTGATTTACATAAAGTTATGTATGCCGATTTCTCATAAGGCCACTAATCTAGAAATAAAAAACGGGGTAAGAAAAATCACTACGATTTCTTACCCCGTTTGCATTCCAGAGCACCCATTCGCACTCTACAAAATTATTTTGCCAGTTTTAACGCATCTTCTGAAATAAAGAATTGGCGATCATTATAAACAGTTACTGTATTTAATTCGTGAGTTTTGCTCTTACCGTTTTTCTTGTCTTCTACAATCACAATATTTTTATTTTCAGGGATTTTTACAATCTTATTTTTACTTTCTGCAACAAACACAGGATTTGCCGTATCGGTTTGATCGATGCTCGTTGTGTAGCCCAATTTTTTGAATGATTCTTCTGCATTTACAAAGATTTTATTCGATAATTGATTTAAATCGAATCCCATCGCTTTCGCCATTGTATGTGCTAAATCTGTGTTTTCAACTAGTCCAGTTGGTTTCGCTGGACCATATGAATATAGGAATACGTCTTCACCTGTATGACCACCAGTTGTAAATCCGATATTTGCACGTTCTGATAAAAGTTTTACCATTGTTGAGCCTAATTTTTTAGTCTCAGTTTCTTGTAAAGCTTTAATTTCTGCAGCTGATGGATTTGTGATTCCATAAAGTGCTGCTACTTCTAGTAAATTTGAGCGATCTGCTTTTAATAAGCTTAGTGCACCTTCCACTGTCATTTTTGCTTCTTTTAATGGTTTGATATAGTCAATGACTGGTTTTGTATCATAACCGGAAGTTGTGTTTTTATTACCGATTGTGATTCCACTGTTTCCGTGGTCAGTTACAGCAATGACCATTGTGTTGCCGTCTTTTTCAGCAAATTCTAATGCTTCTTGCACTGCATCATCAAATGCTAAGAAGTCTGAAATCATACCGATTGGGTCATTGGCATGGGCAGCCCAGTCAATTTTACTTCCTTCTACCATTAAGAAGAAACCGTCTTTATCCTTTTGTAATGTGTTAATCGCTTTTTCAGTCATTTCAGCAATTGTCGGTTCTTCTGGTTTAGTTGTTTCACGGTCAAAATCGTAGGCTACTGCGCTAGGAGCAAAACTTCCCCAAAGTTTCTTTGATTTCGATTTTAATAATTCATTACGATCTGTTACATAGTCATAACCTTTCGCTTCAACCACTTCTAATAAGTTTTCTCCATCTTTACGAGTTTTAGCTAAAGAGTCGGAGCCACCTCCAAGGATCACATCCATGTTTTGATAGACTTGTTGTTCAGCAATATCATCATAGTTAGAGCGTTTTGTAACATGGGCAGAGAAACCAGCTGGTGTTGCATGTTGAATTTCAGATGTTGAGACAATCCCCGTTGCTTTTCCATCAAGTTTCGCACCCTCTAAAACATTAGCTACTGGTTTGAAGTGATCTTTTTCAGCTACTGGTTTAACCCCAGGAGTTGTCACAAGGGAAGGTAATACCCCAACGTAACCACTATTTGATTTATTTCCAGTTGCTAATGCAGTTGCTGCTGGAGCAGAGTCTGTAATAGCTGATTCTGCAGAGTAAGTTTTAACCCCACCAGTTAATATACGATCTAAAGCTAAATCTTCGCCTTTGTACCAACGAGCAAGTGTACTAAGATCATCGCTGCTTCCATCCATGACTAACATGATGACATTTTCAACTTCTTCTTTATTTTTCCCCTTATTGTCTTTCGCTTGTGCGTCTTGAGAAGCCATAACTCCTAGTGATGAAACTGCTAGTGCACCTACTAAAGCATAAGAAAGCCATTTTTTACGTAAACCCATTTAATATTCCTCCCCATGAATGTTTTAACAATTTGAATGGTAGCAGAGTCATATTACAGGCAAATTAATAGATTAATAATTTCTATTAAGTATGTAAAAGTTAGATTTAGATTTTAAAGTTTTATCTCGCAAGGTCTTAAATCTATCTCGATAAAATAGGGGGAATGGCCTAAGGAAGGGTTTCGTACATAGATATTGTTTATAGCGAAGGAGAGGTATATTTGTCTAAAATTTATGAGTTTGGAATTATTTTTGAACTTTATGAATGAATTGTTAAAGGAGTGTAAATATCTCTTTTTTAGGACTTGCTAGATTCTTCTAAATTGAATATATTAATTAGTTGCCTTATGGGAGGTCAATTCGAAATGAAATCACTTGAAAATTCCTTATCAGGATACTGAATTACCTATTGTAAATAAATGTTATTGGGAGTAGAATCTTGAATTATAATTGAGTGATCAATTCAACATTAATTAAGATTGTCCTCGATCTGGTCAATCTTCTATATGAGGGGGATTCGTGTGGGTAAGACTTATGCCGTTATGGGGTTCACAATGTTTTTGTGGGGAATGAACGTGGCATTAATTAAACTTCTCGTTAACATACTTCCACCTCTCGTTATGCAAGGTACGCGAATATTCATTGCAGGAATTGCCTTGTTTCTTATTTTACTCTGTATGAAAAAGCAAATCATTTACAAAGAGATGCCTTGGAAGTTTGTTTTATTGGCATCCTTTTTAGGTGTGATTGCGCACCACTCTTTACTTGCGTTGGGGTTACAACAAACATCTGCAGTTAAGACATCGTTAATTTTAGGGTTAGCCCCATTAATTACAGCGATTATTGCGATCGCAACTCGTTCGACTTCTTTAACAAAATTAAGATTTTTCGGATTCATCATCGGCTTTGTCGGCATTATTGTTGCGGTGGTGGATGACTTTTCGGCTGTTTCGATTTTCGGGATTGGTGATTTGTTAGTTTTAGGATCTATTCTCGTTCAAGCGTTTAGTTTCTTTGTAATTCGACGCGTTACTTTAACGATTCCACCCCTTGTGTTAACTGCCTACATGTTAACAATCGGGTCTATATTCATCATGTTATTTGGTTTAATTTTCACGCCAACAGGATATTTAGGGTTTGCGGAAATGGACTTCGTTTCTTGGGGAATCTTTATTTTCTCTGCAGTTTTAGCGACAGCCGTCGGACATAGCCTATACAATTCAATGATTAAACGAATTGGTACAGCAGAGACCGCGATCTTTACTAATTTAAGTACGATTTTTGCATTAACTGGATCTGCAGTTATTATCGGTGAAACGATGCATATCACTCAAATTTTCGGCTGTTTATTGATTGTGATGGGAGTTTTAATTGGCACTGGTGGAGTGGAAGAATGGATTCGGAAACGTAAACAAATTAAACAAGTGGTCGAAACACATGAAGAGTGTGTTAAGAGTCCAACATAGAAAAAGGATGGAGAAAATCTCCATCCTTTTTTAAATAGTTATTGTTTCTGTTTCTTCTTTTTTCTTTTCTAGACGGTCTGCTTTTGAGCTCCAATACGTTGCAAGGATTGGGCCTGAAATGTTGTGCCAGAAACTAAAAATCGCACTTGGTACTGCCGAAAGAGGATCAAAGTGAGCAAGGGCTAATTGTGCCCCTAATCCTGAGTTTTGCATCCCTACCTCAATCGAAACAGCTTTTTGATCTTCATAGTTAAGTTTAAATGCTTTCGCAATTAAGAAACCAAATAAATAGCCCAATCCATTATGTAAAATAACGATTGCAAAGATTAATAATCCAGTTTCTAAGATTTTATCGCGACTTCCACTTACAACTCCCGCAACAATCATTACGATGGCAACTACGGAAACGGTTGGTAAAATATCAACGCTTTTTTGGACAAGTGGTTTAAAGACAAATTGTGCAACAATCCCTAAAATAATTGGGATTAATACCACTTGGACAACCGACATAAACATGGACATGAATGAAACCGGTAGCCATTCACTTGCTAGGAAATAAATAAGAGCAGGTGTCACAAATGGTGCTAACAATGTTGTACATGAAGTAATAGTTACAGATAAAGCTGTATTACCTTTTGCTAAAAATGTCATAACATTAGATGAAGTACCACCCGGACAGCAGCCCACTAAAATTACTCCAACTGCAATTTCTGGTGGTAAATTAAAGATTTTTGCAAGTGCAAATGCTAATGATGGCATCACGACAAATTGTGAAATGATTCCGATAATAACACCCTTTGGATGTTGAAGGATCAGTTTGAAGTCATCAATTTTTAACGTCATCCCCATACCGAACATGACGATTCCTAATAAAATTGTTATGTATCCGCCAATCCAAGTAAAATTCTGTGGCATCCAAATTGCCAAACCGGCAGCGACTAGAACCCAAATCGCAAACGTATCTCCGGCAAATTTGCCAATCCTTTGTAATATATTCATGATGATTTTCCTCGACTTTCTTGTAGTGCGTTTCATTGTAATCTATTAGATTCTAAATAACAATAAAATTCTGAAAAATTAGATATATTTGAATAAATAGAGAATTATTTGAGGATAAAGTAGAGAGGAGTGTTAAAATATGAAAAGTTTTGGATCATAAAGGTGGGGTAGAAAGGTTTCTTGGAATGAACTAAAATTTGATGTATTAATTCAATTTCGTGTTTAATTCTAATGGGACGCGGTACCTGTCCCTAATGTCCCTAAAATATTACTTCAATATTGTAACAACAGTGAGATTTTGGTATACTAGTTCATATGTTGTGAGGTTTCAAAGCTCAGGAGGTGGGAGAACATATGCATACAGCGTTATTAATCGTACTTATCATCGTATCGATCGCACTAATCGTCAGCGTATTACTACAATCAAGTAAAAGTGCTGGATTATCAGGTGCCATCTCTGGTGGAGCAGAGCAACTTTTCGGTAAACAAAAAGCACGAGGAATGGATTTAGTCTTACATAGAATTACAATTGTCCTTGCTGTTCTATTCTTTCTTTTAACAATTCTGATCGTAAAACTATAAAAACGTTAACAATAAAAGCCTAACCGAGCGCGGTTAGGCTTTTTCTTATATAATAGGAGTCGTAATATGGATATACAAGAAAATCTTGGAGGATGTACATCATGCGTAAGGCAGAACTAAAACCATTTTTCTTTGAAGCAGGCAAACGTGCGGTTTTATTATTACATGGATTTACGGGAAGTTCTTCGGATGTTCGAATGTTAGGTCGATACTTAGAAAAGCGTGGGTATACATGTCTTGCCCCACATTATAAAGGGCACGGGGTTCCACCAGAAGAATTAATTCAAACAAATCCTGAAGACTGGTGGAAAGATGTAGTTGAAGCATACAATACCTTAAAAGAAAAAGGATATGAAGAAATTGCTGTGATTGGATTATCCTTAGGTGGCGTTTTTTCCTTGAAATTAGGAATGCAAACGCCAGTAAAAGGCATAGTAACGATGTGTGCACCAATGACGATGCGGACGACCGATAAAATGTTTGAAGGCGTCTTAAAATATGCCGGTGACTATAAGCGTTTTGAAGGAAAAAACGACGAACAAATTGAAGAAGAAGTAGAAGCAATCCGCAAGCAAGGGATGCCTTCATTAAGCGAACTTCAACAGCTTATTGCTGATGTTCGAGGAGAGATTAGTTTAATCTATGCACCAACTTTAGTTGTCCAATCAAAAAATGATGAGGTTATTGACGCTAATTCTGCTCATATTATATACAACGAAGTGGAATCCTTAGATAAAGAATTAATTTGGTTTGAAAATTCTAGTCATGTAATTACATTAGATAAAGAAAAAAATCAGTTACATGAAGTGATTGAACGCTTTTTAGAGAAGCTTGATTGGAATGTCTAGATTCAAACTTCCATTTACAAGATTAGTGTTACAAAAAGGAGGGAAAATATGACCCAAAATAATGATTTACAAAATCGATTGTTAGAGTTAATGAAAAATGATGACTATAAACCACTGAAGGTCGATGAAATCGAAGAGGTTTTACAGTTAGAAGATGCAGATGAGTTTAAAGAACTGGTAAAAACGTTAGTTCGAATGGAAGATCAAGGGTTTGTCGTTCGTTCTCGTTCGAATCGATACGGTTTACCAGAAAGAATGAACTTATTACGTGGTAAATTTATCGGTCATGCCAAAGGGTTTGGATTTGTTACACCAGAAGAAGAAGGAATGGATGATATCTTTATTCCACCACACGAAATTAATGGTGCCTTAAATGGTGATACCGTGTTAATCCGTGTCCTGAAAGAAACTTCTGGAGATCGCCGTGAAGGTACGATCACAAAGATTATTGAACGTGGGAAGACGACATTTGTCGGAACATATCAAGCAAACCGAGGATTCGGCTTCGTTGTAACAGATGATAAGAAAATGAATATGGATATCTTTGTAGCAAAAGAAGATACCCTAGGTGCTGTAGATGGCCATAAAGTAGTAGTAGAAATTACAAATTGGCCAAGTGATATTAAGTCCGCTACAGGGATGATTACCAAAATCTTAGGTCATAAAAATGATCCAGGTGTCGATATTTTATCGATTATTTATAAGCATGACATTCCACCAGAGTTTCCAAAAGAAGTGGTGGATGCTGCAGGTTCAGTACCAGACACAATCGACCCGAAAGATTTAGCTGATCGTCGTGATTTACGTAATGAAACGATCGTAACAATTGATGGCGCCGATGCAAAAGACTTAGATGATGCCGTAACGGTTACGAAAAATGAAGATGGTACGTATAAACTTGGCGTTCATATTGCCGATGTTAGTTTCTATGTAACAGAAGGCTCCATCATCGATCAGGAAGCATATGATCGAGGGACGAGTGTTTACTTAACAGACCGAGTAATTCCAATGATTCCACATCGTTTATCAAACGGGATTTGTTCGTTAAACCCACAAGTTGACCGTTTAACATTATCTTGTGAAATGATTATTGACCAAAACGGACATGTCGTGAAGCACGAAATCTTCCAAAGTGTCATTAACACAACGGAGCGAATGACGTATTCAGACGTGTACAAAATTTTAGAAGAACAAGATGAAGAATTAATGAAACGCTACGAGCCATTAGTGCCAATGTTTAAAAATATGGCAGAATTGGCCGAGATTTTACGAAACAAACGTGCTGAGCGTGGTGCTATTGATTTTGATTTTAAAGAGTCAAAAATCTTAGTAGATGATGAAGGCTGGCCAACTGATGTTGTCATCCGCGAACGTACAGTTGCTGAACGTTTAATTGAAGAGTTTATGTTAGTAGCCAATGAAACAGTGGCCGAACATTTCCACTGGATGCAAGTACCGTTTATTTACCGTATTCACGAAGATCCGAAACCAGAAAAACTACAACGTTTCTTTGAATTCGTGACAAACTTCGGATTAGTAGTAAAAGGAACAGGAAACACAGTCCATCCAAAAGCGCTTCAAGAAATCATTAAGGCGATTGAAGGACTTCCAGAAGAACCGGTTATTTCAACGATGTTACTTCGTTCATTACAACAGGCGAAGTATTATCCTGAATCCATTGGTCACTTTGGATTATCGACTGATTTCTATACGCACTTTACATCGCCAATTCGTCGTTACCCAGACTTAATTGTTCATCGTTTAATTCGTACGTATTTAGTGAATGGCGATGTATCGAAAGAAACACAATTCAAATGGGCACAGCAAATGGATGAAATTGCTGACCATACATCAGAGCGCGAACGCCGAGCTGTAGATGCAGAGCGTGATGTAGATGCACTGAAAAAAGCACAATACATGTCCGATAAAATCGGTGAAGAGTTTGAAGGTATGGTTTCGTCCATTACAAACTTTGGTATTTTCGTTGAGCTTCCAAATACAATTGAAGGTCTAGTTCATATTAGCAATATGACGGATGATTATTACCACTTCGATGACCGCCAAATGATTATGATTGGTGAGCATACAAACCGTCAATTCCGGATCGGTGATGAAGTAACCGTTCGTGTGGCGAATGTGAGCATTGAAGAATCATCTGTAGACTTTGAAATTGTAGGCATGGTTCATACCCAACATGGTCGAACTCGTAAAGCAGCGCCGAAAGTCATTCACGCAGGTCGCCGAGGCGAGGGTGATGGTGAACGAGGCGGTCGCCGTCGTAGAACGACAGATGGAGAAAAAGGTGAGCGCGGTAGCGAACGTGGTGGTCGCGGTAAATCCTCAAGAGGCAATGGTGGCGGCAGTGGTAATGGTAGTAGTAGCACTGGCGGACGTAAAGTAAAACAAAAACAAAAGTTTTACGAAGGCGTTGCCAAGAAAAACAAGAAGAAGAAAAACAAAAAAAAATAATGATGAGGAGCCAAGTGTATACTTAATGGTATCACTTGGCCACTTGTTCTTTTATAATAGAAGATACAAGTTGAAAAAACTCGAGGTGTTGGCAGTGGCAAAAGGAACTGGAAAAGTATTAGCGCAAAACAAAAAAGCAAACCATGATTACTTTATAGAAGAAACGTACGAAGCAGGCATGGTATTGCAAGGAACAGAAATCAAGTCGATCCGTAACGGAAAAGTACAATTAAAAGATTCATACGTACAAATTCGCAATGGGGAAGCTTGGATTACGAATATGCATGTAAGCCCTTATGATCAAGGGAACCGTTTCAACCATGATCCATTACGTACACGTAAATTGCTCTTACATAAAAAGCAAATCAGCGAGCTTGTTGGTGCAGTAAAACGTGACGGATATACAATCGTCCCATTAAAAATGTACATTAAAGATGGCTATGCGAAATTATTAGTCGGTCTAGGTAAAGGGAAAAAAGACTACGATAAACGTAACGACATGCGTAAAAAAGAAGCAAAACGTGAGATGGAACGTGCATTTAAGGCGAAGAATCAATAAGGCGCGCGGATATTGCGAGAAGATTATCTTCTTTGCTTGTAGGAACGATTTGCTAAGAGCGGAATAATGTACATCTCAAGATGACTTGATAAATCGCTCAAACTCTCGTATAATAAAGTTACTTCGTTGCCAGATGTATAGAAGTGCAAGACAAGCTTCTACCGTACTAGAAGAAATTCTAGCCCACTTTATAATATTATAAAGGGGACGTTACGGATTCGACAGGGATGGTTCAAGCTTGAGTCGCGCGTCGGAGGTCTCGGCTCCGTCATCAACGGAAGTTATATAATAACTGGCAAACAACAAAATTTAGCTTTCGCAGCGTAAGCTCGTGAGCGCTCTGCCTCTCTATCGCCCATGTAGAGAACGTGGGGCCCAACTTTAGTGGGATACAGTCGGTGGTGCCGCTTGAGTCACCGTCAAGAGATTTCCAAGCTAGCGTGCAGGACGCCTGTTTGTCGGCATAATGCCACGCGAATCGTAAGTAGGCAAACTACACGCGTAGAAGCTTAAGTATTGGAGTTTCTGGACGCGGGTTCGACTCCCGCCGTCTCCATACAGTTATGATAGCCATGAAATCATTGGTATATCAACGTTTATAGAAGTTAGGGTAACTTGACGAAGGTGTTAAACTTTCGAAAAGACTCCCTAACTTTTTTTCATTTCTAAGGGTTACATTTTGTATTGAAATTGAGTTTATTAAACCTTCTAATTCAGATGATGAATAGGAGGTTTTTTTATTGGACAAAAGCAGAAAACATGGTGTGTTTTCAATGGAGAATGCACGTCTAAATAATCCAAAACAGAAGAATAACCATTGGATTCCTATTGATTATGCATTGGAAGTTGTTTTTAGACAAATGAATATCGCTGGGAATCGTCCACGTACTATCGATAGTTATGACTATATTTTCCGTGGGTTTTGCAATGTAAATAACATCCATTATGTAGAGGAAATAACGATAAATTCAATTTACTTCTATTTAGATAATTTGGATGTATCCCAAAGAACGAAGAAAATACGTTTAAAAACAATTAAAGCGGTTCTAGGGAAGTTCTATTTTAATGATTGGTTGAAGGAGAAATTTTGGTTAAAGATTCAAATAAAGGTTGATACAGAGGTGAAAGCCGCAGCTAAAGAAAGCGACATTCTTAAATTAGTGCATTTTATTGATAAGTCGACATTCATTGGTTTTAGAGATGTTACCGCAATATTGTTGATGTATCGAACGGGTATACGCATATATACGCTTTGCGAGTTAAAGGAGCGGCATATTGACTTTGAAAAACAATATTTAAATCTAGACGGATCTACACTAAAAAACCATAAGTTTTTAAAGTTACCAATAGATGATGAACTAACAGAGATGCTTCAACTACTGATTAAGCAAAATAAAAAAATTCGTCAGCACTATAAAATCAACAATCAAAGTGTATTTATCACTCAAAACGGTTTATCCATGAGTACATCAAAATCATCTAATTGTGCGATTTCAAAGCAGCTTAATAAATATTCAAAGCGTTTTGGTTTAGAAAATATTAACCCTCATGCAATTAGGCGGGGATATGCGAAAAGTTTGTTGGAGAAGGGGGCTAGTGTGCCGTTAATTAGTAAAGCACTAGGTCATTCAGATTTAGCGGTAACAACACAATATCTTGACCTAAATGTAGATGAAGTAGCAAATAGCTTAAAGGAGTATTTATAGAAAAATAAAAAGGAGAGTGTTCGTAGCACCCTCCCAAGTACTAAGTGTTTGGCGACACGTTAGTACAACTGTTAATTACGACAAATTAAATATGAGTTTCAATGCCTACATTTTACTTCAAAAAAAGTAGAAATGCAAAGGTCTAGTTTCCTATTGTCTTTTTTAGGTGAAATTCTTTCGAGGTTGCCCAATAACTCGAATCAAATTAAAACTGGAAAGGTTATGACTTAACCGCTGCAAAACTAAGTCTAGGACACGAATAATAGTATCCTTGTTTGCTATTGTGTCTGAATGGTGCTGACAACCAATTAAATGGTCAGGAGTGGAAGGTCTGATTAGCTATGGCTAAGCTGAATACATCATAGATTGTAAAAGTTGCTGAGTTCTTCATAACAGTAGGATAAGCATTTACGAATACGTAGAAGGTCGTATAACGAGTTACAAGAACTATCGGGGGCAGAAGTAGATTAGTAGGTGTATTGTTCGAGAGAACACATTAACAAGGGCGTACAATACGGAAACCTCAAATGAAGGATTCATGTAAATAACAATGCAATGTCTGTCTATAGTTCAGATTCTATTAAATTAGTTTCTGATTTGTAGGCAGTCATTTTGCACCAAGCCGTTGTCCTCAACTCTGGCTTCATGTTGGGGGGATTGGCTAAGGAGGTCAAGTACTTAATGAAAAAAATTATAGGGGACATAACAATGATAAATATTGATATAAATAAAGTGAAAAGTGAATTTGTTAAAACAATTCTTGAATATTCCACTTTGATAAACCAAGAAATAGTAAATGGAGATTTTATAGCTGAAAACGTAAATGTTAGTACAATTCGTGATTATGGTTCAATAATAGCTGATTCTTCAAATATCTATATGGGTACTCAAAGAACTGACTTTGCAGAGTTTCGTCTAAATGATTTTAGAAGAATCGTTTCGGAATATCAGCATAAGATACGGAATTTACTATTGCAAAGTGAGTGTGTACCTACTCGTGAGAAGGTTATTAAACAAATGGAAGAGATGGAAATTAAGTTGGAAATTGCTGAATATTATTCAGTTGGGGAAAATGTAAAAGAAAGTCATGGTAAATCTTTAGATAAAATGATCCACCAATTTGAAAAAGAATATGGTGAAAGACTAGAGTATATCAAATAATGATTTGTCCTCCTGTTCTTTAGATAATAGGGGGAATTTTTTTGTCCTAAAATGATTATCTTTTGCAAGTTTCTATTTGAGGGGAACTTCTCTTCAAAAAAACTTATGGAGGTAATCATTTATGCTAGTAATACCGGGTAAAAAAACAGTAACTGTAGTTGATTCTATAATGGGGTCAGGGAAAACAAGTTGGGCTATTCAATTCATCAATCAATCACCTGAATATATAAAGTTCATTTTTATTACACCATATAAGTCTGAGGTTATTAGAATTATTAACAGCACTGCTAGGGAATTTGTACAACCTGAAAGTACTGCAGGGTTTACAAAAATGAAATCACTCAAGGAGATAATATCAAAAGGTAAAAATATTGCTGCTACACATAAGCTATTTGAGAGTTGTGATGCGGAACTAATTAGGCTACTTAACGCAGAACACTACATTTTGATTTTAGATGAATCCCTAAATTCATTTAATAGTATCGATATTACAAAAGCCGATATTCAAGTTTTACTTCGTTCTAAAACTGATCCAGTTATTAGTGTTGATGATAGGGGATTTGTAACTTGGCTAGATGAGGACTATGATACTGGTAAATTTAGTGCAATTAGAAATATAGCAAATGCAGGTAATTTAGTGATGTACAAAAATATCTCAATGTATTGGCTATTTCCAGTTGAAGTATTTAACTGTTTTGACAAAGTGTATATCTTGACTTACATGTTTAAAGGGCAAATACAATGTAACTATTTTGATTATCTCAAAGTTCCATATGAGTTTAAAGCTGTTGGGTATAACGAGGTTACAGGCTACCATTTAGTACCTTATAGAAATAATCTTAACGAAGATAGAGGGGAACTAAAGAGACTAATCAATATTCATTACTCTAGTGTTCGTGATAAAAGGGATATGAATAAGATTGGGGAAGAGAGAACGGCTTTTAGTGTTAACCATTTAAAAAGGTCTACTAAGGACAAGCATTACGTAAAAATGATCAGGGATAATATAGATAATTTTTGTCGCCATAAAGTTGATTGTAATAAAGAAGATATCATTTGGACTACCTTTAATGACTATAAAGATAAAATAGTAACAAACAAAATTAGCGGTCGATTTGTGCCAATAAACGCTAAGGCAACTAATGAATATGCCAATGCTACAGCTTGTATTTATTTGGGGAATCGGTTTTTGAATCCACTAATAAAACAATTCTTCCATAGTCACGGTGTAAAAGTAGATGATGATTTGTTTGCACTATCGGAGTTACTGCAGTGGTTATTCCGTAGCAACATTAGGAACGGTGGAAAAATTGATGTCTATATTCCTTCTAGGAGAATGCGAACATTACTGGAAAAGTACCTAGACAACGAGATTTAGTTTGCCTAAAAAGTGGGGCAAAGAGGTGCTTGAAACATTGCTATATCAACGTTTTGGAGGTGCCTTCCTTAAAAGAAAAAAGAGTGAAAGATACTGCTAACACACTACAAGGGATAGCCAAAAAAACGGCTACCCCTTTCCATGTGTATAGCAGACGTAATAAAAACATTTACTTGCTATGACTAGAGAGGGAGGCACGACCTCTCACCAAGCGTAGCGGATTATTTTAGATTAAATTTGGCCTCCTGTTAGTTAAAGTAGGGGGTCTTTTTCTATGCCCTAAAATCCTATCTTCCACGTAACAATCTGCGGATCAGTAAAAGCAAAGTTGGAGTTTTGTGATTTAGATAATTATTTTTTCGTCAGTAAAATTTATTCTTGGAATTTTATTTTCTAGTGTCCTAAAACATAGTGAATCTGCAAGTACCTCTATGACGACAGCGATGTCGCAAAAAAATACAAGGAGGTTTTCATAGTGAAAACAAACGTTATAAGCGGAATTATATCGCTAGGTGAGGTAGCAGCAGACAATGGAGTAATTAGAATTGGCAGAAAGAATCCTAGTTCCAATGATTATGAGTTTGACACAAAAGTTGACGGTTTTTTTCCACTATATGCAGTTACTAATGGTAGTGGGTTGATAGAGAAAATATTTATTGATGTGAATCCTTATAAGTGGAATGTTTTTAGATGTGAACCAATAACAATTATATCTCCGTTAGATGTTATTACTGGAATGATAGTAGGTGATGAAAATGAAGTTTAATAAAGAAGAACAGGAAACAATAATTAACTATTGTCCTGAAACAGACGAATGGAGTTTTTACACTTGCGTTCCATCTCACATTAAATCCTTTATGAAAAATCCTATTCTAAATAAAGTTAATTTCGATATTCGAACGTCACATGAGGGTAAACCTACTAGTATCGAATTTACAGTTGAAAATGCCTTTGTAACAAATAGTTTTTTTAAGAAGAAACGTACTATTAGTGATTCACATAAGCAGGCATTACTAAATGGACGAATGGCTAAAAAAGATAAAGTTATAAAGGAAAGGAATGATCCGAATGAGTATCTACAATGTTAAATTGACAGATAAGCAAGTTTATCACATTCTCTTTCTTAATAGAGTGAGAGGGATACAGCCGTATCAAATAGAAGGAATGTACCCAGTTTCTAGGGCAACCATTAAGAATATAGTGAATGGTAGAAGCCGTAAAGATTGTTACTATACTTTCATTGATTATCAGGAGAAACACCCTAGCGAGGTCAAGAAACTATTTGACTAGTGGTTTTGACTAGTAGGTAAAATTATGCCTACTTGCCTTTTTAAAAGATAAGAGTGTATAAAATTTGGAAATAACATGTTAATATTTAGGTTAGATTGTGAAGTAAGTATTTAAACTAACGGGGCAATTAGTTAAATAAAAAAGAACCTATTTTTGCAAAGGAACGTATTAACATGTGAGAGAATAAAGGAGGTAAATACTTTATGCGTAAGTCTGCTAGAATGATAGCAAAAGAATTAGGATTGAAAACAGAAGATGTATATTCAATTTTGAAAGAACTCGGCTTTCTCGTTGGCGAAAAAGGGAATTGGTTTTTAACAGAACTAGGTAAACAAGCTGGTGGTGTAGAAAGGCTAGTAGATAATGGAGAGAGAGGCAGATTTAACGTCTCATATCAAACGTTATCGTGGGATGAAAAAATATTCGATATAATAGACAATAGATTGAAAAAGAAATAATCCTTTAATTATTAACTGGGTACTTTAGTTGAATAACGATATTTAATAATTGGGTGCGATTGTTACATTATATGAAATAGACCAGACATAGTTTTTGTCTGGTTTTTCTTATGCAAAAATATCGCTTGTAGGCTGTGCTTACGTGTGCAATCTGAAAATATTTTTTTTGCACAATCTTATACTAGTAAAGGCTTTACGCTATTCCATAAAATAGATATGCACAACGCAAAGCCCCACGATTGATCCGTTATTACTCTCTTAATTCTTCTAAAAGTTTCATACCAGTCTTTTAGGTAATTCAACTTTTTGTTCAAAAGCTTTATTGAAATATTTTTCAACTATTGCCTTCTTTTTAGCACGAATCATTGTACTTTTGGATATTCCAGTTAACTCTTCAACTTGTGTATATGAATGTGTTTCTAACAATTGTAATGCGTGGTCAATCTGTTTTTTAGTGTACTTCTTAGGGCGACCCTCTTTAAAGTCTGGGCTTTGTTTAGCCACAGCTTTTCCCTCTTGAGTACGTTCTACAATTAAGTTTCTTTCCATTTCAGCAACGGCTAATAAGGTTGTTAAGAAGAAACGACCCATCGTTGTATTTTCTAATAGCCCCACATTTAGCACATGAACTCTCACACCTTTAGCAAACAATTCCTTCACTATCTCGATGCCTTCTACTGTATTTCTAGCTAGTCGGTCTAGTTTAGTTACTACTAATGTGTCACCTTCTTGTAAAAGGTCTAAAACCTCTTGTAATTGTGGTCTATCTGCTTTAGTGCCGGTAAACTTCTCCGAATAAATCTTATCGCAACCTTCACTTTCTAATTGTTGTAGTTGTACTTCTAAGTCCTGCCCTTGCGTTGATACCCTTGCATATCCGTATCTCATGTTGTAACACTCTTTTCTATGTATTTTTAGGTTTCGATTTTGACACTAAGTTACGACACCTTTAGATAGCTTGATATTACTGCAACAGGAAAACGGTGTCAATACTTTTAAGTTTTGAATCAAAAGAAGGAATTTGACCAAAGGTGTAGAAGTAATAGTGTATATAAATTTTCGGAGGGATTTTAATGGCTGTTTTTTCTAGGGCTACGGTCTATGAAACATTAAAGATATTGGAACAAATGAGTACTACTACAGATTTACAAAGTTTTTTCTTTAAATATGGGATAGATAATCATCTAAATATGAATAGTAAAGGGGCTATAATACTTTCAGCTGCAAAATATATTGTAGATAATCCTGATTTTAAAGGGATTTTAGGTGGGGATTTATCATATGAAATAGTAGAAGAAATTATTAACCGAATATTAGATAATGACTATTATTATGAGAAAGAAACCGGACAGTTTTTAACGAGTCCTAATTTAAAAAACCTTTTTCTACTAGATGGGTATGTAATACAAAATGATAAATTAGTTCGTAATATAAACACAGTAGTTGAGGAAGTAGAACTAAGAGATAAATTAACTTTACTGTTAGACAAGTATCTTTTTACAACAGCTAAAGGTCATTACGAACAAGCAATAAGTTCTTTTACAAGAGGAGATTGGGCTGCTTGTAATGCCCAACTTAGAACATACGTTGAATCTTTATTTAATGACATAGCCAAAAGTTTGACTGGGAATGATTATGACAGTAGTAACAATGCTAGACAAGCATTAGCTACTGAAGCATCTAAAGTTTTTTATCCTGAGTACAATGAGTGGTTAGACGGTGGCAAAGGTTATATTCAAGGATTTTGGCAAAGGTTACATACAGAAGGTTCACATCCAGGTCTTTCGAATGCTGAGGATGCTAATTTTCGTTTAGGAATTGTCCAATTTACAACGTTTGAGATACTAAAACGGTTTGATGATTTAAACCAATAAAATAATTGAGTTAAAGTAAACTACTTAAGATAGTCCAGTGGTTTACTTTTTTATATTACTGTCATATACCAACATATACGATAGTGATAGACGACAAGCGATATATCAGCCCTCAATAGCTATCAAAAGTAGCTGTCAAAATGATAATGAAAATGAATCAGTTATAGCGGATCAACCTTATGAGTTTTTTAGAGGGGGAGGTTTTTTATGGAAAACCGCGGAAGGGGGGCTTAGGTGGAGGCGGCTATAGGGAAGTGCCTTGACAGTTAAATGATACAGATACACCAATTTTTCAAAACTGTTAGTTCCATAATTTCCCTCGGATGAACCAATTGTCTAGACAATACCCTCACCAACGTAAAAAACCTCTCTCAGATTTAACCTCAGACTAATCGAAATCTAATTTAGTGGGTAGTTGGTTGTCTCGATTACTCTCATTGCACCTCAAAACCTTATGTATAGTGGTTTTTCGGTAGGGTATCACGAGATGATAGGCGAAAGGTAAAGGGTTGGTTAAGGATTTTTCAATTGTTCCTACAGACGTTTCTCATAAAAAATTTTTGGGGGATTTTTTAGATTCGTTTTCTGGCAAGGGTGGACTTTATTTAGATATAAAAAGAGAGGGGCTGTATTAACCCCTCACGCTGAAAATACTCTTTTACTATGGTTGGATTTACTTTTAACTTAGATGCAATTTCAGTCGGGCTAAAGTCATTCCAAATTATTTCATAGAAAATGCTTTCATCAAAGGGCTGACCGCCTTTAACTGAAGCAAAGCGTTTACCTAATACATGTAAACCTCTTTCTTCGCCCACAACTCCATAGGGTCTATAACATTGATGTCTCTGGTGGTCTTGCCCAATCATGCCAATACCTTTTCCGTAAAATTCACTTTTACACGATGTACAGAAATACCGCATAGTCCTATTAAGATTAAGTAAATTCCTATTTCTAACTATCACTGATCCGCCATAAATTTCATTCAGATTACTTTGATACACCTCGAGGGGCGTTAGTATAGTTGTTTCAGTTGTTGCTGTTTCAATTCCTTTAGCGGTAGTTTTCAGTGCCCTTTTCAGCTGTTTTTGTTTCCGTTTTTTTAATAACTTTTTCTTACTACTCACCTATACCCCTCCTATTTGCAATTACCAATAAAAAAGCCCCCATAAAGGAGGCGTTAGTTTTGCTAGTACGTTAAACCGGCACGGCTACGTTGAGTGCGATATTCGATTTCTTTTTGCATGTGTTCTTCTTTAATTCGTTGTGCGTGTTCTTCATTCTCTCTTTGTTGGTCCATCATTCGTTTCATAGACTCTGCTATTGCGTCGTAGTCGGCTTTTTTGCTATCACTTTCTTCATAGATAGAGAGTCCGTTATTCATCGGAATAATGCCCTCAGCCTCTCTTAAATCATTTACTGCTACCCCTAATGCCATGCGTTGTGGTAGTGGTAAATCCTTAATTTGTTCGTGGGCCGCTTTGTCACCAAACGCCAAGGCTTTCAATAGTTCTGGATTAAAGTTTGTCATTGCTATTCCATCCTTTCCTTATCGTGCTGTAAATCTTTCAGGATATATTTTCAGTGGTGGGTGTACTCGTTTTTGTATTTCTTCATCGCCATAGATTTCTTGGACATCGTGGTAGATACTCCAAAATTGGCGACTGATTTCTTTACTAATGTCGGCTGCAGCCACTTCAACTTCTCTCTCAATTTCTCGTTTCATTTCCGTTACATGGTATCTACGCACCTCAGAAACATCTTTATCAATAGCACTCTTGTAGATTTTGCCCCATTGAATTTTTAGGGCGATAATGTCCTCTTGAATTTCTTCTAAAAGGTGAGTAATGATTTTCGATTCTTCATTATAGCTGTAGTTTTCTTTTTTCATTTCAATAACCTTGGTTACGTTTTGTTCCGTTTCCAATGCCAAAAGGTTTTGAGTTAGTTTAGTCTGTAGCTTACTTAATTGCAGTTTCAACTCTTCTTCACGTTCTTCAATCAATTTCAACTCACGGTTATAGCCATCAATTGCCTCTCGAATATTCTTGGTAATATCCATTTCACTGATTACTTTATCTACTGCAGAACGGTCCACTTTTATAGTTAAATCTACTTTCATTTGTCGTCACTTCCTTGTTTTGTTTTCTGATGTTCTAAAAGAATAGTCAAACTAGCAAATTCAATATTTGAGACATTTAACTGTTTAAGTGCTTCGTGGAATTTGGATTGATAATGTACGCTAAACTCTAATTGACTTTTTTCTAAGAGTGCAATGGTAGATTGATTTACATTCATATAAGTAGAAAATTCAGATAGCGTTAAATTACGGATCTGTCGAACTAACTTTATCATTCGATAATCGTAGTTATGAGTGAAGGGGAGGGAGTTATTATCTATCATTTTGTCACCGTCCTTATTTTGATTTAGGGGAGAATCCCTATTTTATAGGTTGCAAGTAGGGGGTTAAATACAGGGAGAGGTTACAAAATTTGAAGATTGGAGTTGGTTAAACGTTGGTATAAAAGGTTTTTAATATGAAGAGTTACAATTTATATAGGAATGGCTAATAAAGATTCTCTGTTAATTCAAATATATTGGACGTGCTAATTCTTAAAAGACTTTACATACAAAAAATCCACGAGAAATTAAATTCCCATGGATTGTTAATAACTTATTATTCTGTTTCAGTAGTAGTTGTAGGTTCTTCTGTCACTGTTGTAGTATCTTCAGTAGTTGTTGGATGTTCATCAACTTTAGGCTTTTCCATCTTTTCAGCAGTTAACTTCCATTCACCATTAACCTGTTTCAGTACAAATTTAACCTTACCATCTTTTGATGTATACTCACCTTCTTTAATAGGATTAAGTACGTATTTATGGCCGAATCTTGGATAAGTGCTATCATCCCATCCTGTACGATATGCTTTAACAACCTTTACTAAGCCACCCTCTTCAAAAAATTCATTTAAGGATTCTTTTGCATTTTGTACAATTGGATGTTCGATAGTTTCGTATATAAGTTCATCATCATCAGTATAGAAATAATCAGATACACCTAGCTGCTTAACTTTGTATAGCATGTTAGCAAACTGTGAACGGTTAATAGGTTTGTTAGGATACATGTTACCATCAGAATAGCCACCTATAATATCGAATGAATCTAAAGTTGCCATTTCATCATCCCATTGTCCACCTACAAATTGAATACCATATCTATTCTTATCAACAAGAATATCGTTAGTATGGGTAATTGGCTTTTTAGGGTTAGTGTAATCAGTCATTTCACTAACGTAGTTATCTCTATCAATTTTAGGAAGTCCAAAAGCTTTAATTAGGATACCTGACATTTGACCACGTGTAAGTTTATCGTTGATACCAAAGCTAGCGTCAGGATACCCATCAAGAATACCTTCATTTTCTAAAGCAGCTACATATCTATAGAATTGATGTGTAGTAGGGACATCTGTAAATCTTGGGTTATCCACACCATATACATCCAGGCCTATCATTTTAGCGAAAATACTTGCGAATTGTCCACGTGTAATATTGTCATACGGATGATATAAAGGAAGTGTTTTACTAATTGCATTGCTATCCAGTAGATACTCTACCGAATTATAGAAGTTATCCGATTTCTTTACGTCCTTATAATGTACACCTGAAGCTGAAGCAGTTCCTGTTCCTACGGATGAAAGAAGGATTCCCCCCGCTAGTCCTATTGTTGCTAATGTTTTAGTAACCTTTTTTATTTTTTCCATATTTTTTCACCTCTAATACTAATAGTAATATATTGAAGCTGATTTAGGAATTGTAAATTAAAGGGTTTTTATACTTTATTAAAGGCGGGGGTATTTCTACGATAAGCAAACATTAAAGTGAATTAAAGGAGAGAAATATGAAAATGATTCAAGACGTTAAAGTAAAACACAAATATTGTGATTAACATATTTGAAAGTCTTGCTAATGATAGTAAAACACATCCATAAATGGTATTTAGACCATATATAACTTCTTTAGCTATATGTAATTTAAATGATACTTCAATTCGAAAAAGTATTCTTTAACACTAATAAGTGTTTTTAAGAAAGAAAAAAATTCACCAAAGTGAAATACACAATGGTGGATAGGCTTTCTTTTATGTAGCATATCATGACAGTTCTGTCTATTGGTCTTAAATCAAGAAGGTATAATATATTAAATCTAGTTTTTGTCCATTGGGAGATTTAAATAATTCAAAACATCAATTAAATGGTAAAGTTCATAACCTTTTTCTTTAAGGTCTATATAAGAATCAGCTTGTATGGTTCCCTGTACAATAATCGACTTTACTTTCTTAGCCCTAGATTTAAAGACTTTCCCACCACGAGAAACAATTTCAGTGGTAACAATGGTTTCTAACCTCTTAATGAAATTTTGAAATTCCCCTACATTCCGATTTTTATTATCCCACTCTTTAATATATAAGGTTCACAACCATAAACCGAATGAGTTAAAAAATGAGTAGACATTAAACAATAGTCTTTGACTTTGTCAAATTCTTTATCTGTTATACCGTAATACTTTTTATCTATGGCGATGGCTTCAACATATGGTACTTTCATATATTCAAACTTCTGAGTGGGGGAATAGGAGTTGTCGGCTGTTGTTATTCGATTAAGAAGGACTTCACCATTACTTAAGTATTTTGCGATTATTTCTTCTTCTAGATGTAAAGCTTCGTATTCAGTTAAATTATCTTTTATTATTCTTACATCGCACGTAAAAGTGTCTAAAAGGCGTTGAAACTCAATACCTCTGTCTTTTGATTTGTAACGATCCCCTTTACCTTTACCAACGTAAAATACATCCCCACTTTTACTTAAAAACCATTCATATACATAAAAAATTCTTTCATTATTTAATCCTTCTTCATCTGGCAAAGTAGAAAGTCCAATTTTCAATTCACCATTTTCAAAACCAATTTTAATATTCAATAGAAATCATCTCCCTTATATGTTTTTGGAATTAGTTCGATGTGGGTATAATTAACCTTTACACTCATTTTATTACTTTTTACGTTAGGTTAATAGAAAAATTTTACATTTCTATGTTAAGATTTAATTATAAACCTATAGGAGTGTGTTATATGAAGTTAGAAAAGGTAATTATACAAAACTTTCGTTCTTATGAAACATATACAGAGATAAACTTCAGTGATTTAACAACAATAGTAGGGAAAAATGATGTAGGAAAATCAACCGTACTTGAAGCTTTAGAAATTTTTTTCAATAACAGTACTGTGAAAATTGATAATAAAGATTTCTGTGTAAAAACAGGAGATTTTAATGTTTTAATTGGTTGCGTATTTTCTGGGTTTGAAAATGAGATTATTTTAGATGAAACTGCAACAACAACTTTTAAAGATGAGTATTTACTTAATGAAGAGGGTTTACTAGAAGTACATAAAACATATGATTGTTCCAAGAAAACAATTAAGCCAGAAATATATTTGAAAGCTTTATATCCTCATGAGGCAATTGTAAATGGAAAATATTTAATACAATTAACACAAACTGAGTTACAGAGAAAAGTAAGGTCATTAGAATTAGAAAATGGTCCAACTGATTTAAGAACTAACCATTTAATGAGGAAGGATATTTTTAGTGCAATGGACTTAACAAATTTGGGAATACATAGAATACCCTTGAATAAGGGGGATGGTAGCACAGTATGGGAAAAAATCACTCCGATGCTTCCTATATTTAGTTTGTTCCAATCGGATAGACCAAGTTTAGATGGCGATTCAGAAGTCCAAGACCCAATGAAAGTAGCGGTAAAAGAAGCATTAGAAGAAGTTAGAGAACAGCTAGATGAAATTGAAAGATTAGTCCAAGAGAAAGCAATGGATGTTGCAAATAGAACATTAGAAAAGTTAAAAGAAATGGACCCACTATTAGCTAATGAATTAACTCCTAGCTTTCCAGAATCACCAAAATGGTCAGGTATCTTCAAATTGGCATTAGAAGGTGATGAAGGTATTCCTGTAAATAAACGGGGAAGTGGAGTTAGAAGGTTAATTCTTTTAAATTTCTTTAGGGCTGCTGCTGAGAAAAAAGATAATGGATCTAGTAGAAATATAATCTATGGTATTGAGGAACCTGAAACAGCACAACATCCAACTAATCAAAAAATGTTAGCTGAAGCATTGCTAGAACTTAGTAAAAAAAATAATACACAGGTAATTTTAACAACCCATGTACCTGCTTTTGCAAGCTTATTACCGACAGATTCATTGAGACTAATTTTAAATACTGAAGAAGGTAAGAGTATTTTGAATTCACATAATGATGAATCTGTAGTAGAAAAAATAGCAGAAACTCTAGGAGTATATCCTTCACCTATTAGTAGAGGTGTAAAAGTAGCATTATTTGTTGAAGGTCCAAATGATTTAAGTATTATGAAAATATTAAGTTCCATAATTGCTAAGGAAAACCCTCAAATTGTAGATTTATCGACTTCTAATGAAGTTGTAATTATTCCTTGTGGTGGAGATACATTGAGAGGATGGGTTGAAAACCAATATTTGAAACAACTAAATGTTCCAGAGATACACATTTACGATAGAGATATTGTGGTAGAAGGTCACGAACCCAAATACGAAAAATGGTGTAAAAAAGTTAGAGATAGACAAGATGGGTCAGTCGCTTATTTAACAACAAAAAGAGAAATTGAAAACTATATACATCCTGATGCTATTAAAGACTTTTATGGATTAGAAGAATTAAATTTTGGCCCTGATGATGATGTACCGAATTTAATTGCTAGTTTGACACCGTATGGAGAAAGTAATGTGAAGAAAAAATTAAATTATCATGTTGCTAAACTATTAACTTATGAACAAATTAAAGAGATGGACACGGATAATGAAATTGAAGGCAAATGGTTTGCTTTTATTAGTCAATGTGTTAATGGTGTAGCTGCTGAAATCTAATTAAGATTAAAATATAGAAAACAATAATGATGTTCCTATAGTAATAATTAAAATAATTATTAGGGGGATCAGTAAAAAGATTCTCTTTTTTTATTTTATAACTACATGATATAATGGGAGTAATGAAGGTTAATTAAACCAAGTTCAAATAAAATGTAATACACCTTAAACTATATAAATAAACTGTGTGGTGCCGCTTGAGTCACCGTCAAGAGATTTCCAAGCTAGCGTGCAGGACGCCTGTTTGTCGGCATAATGCCACGCGAATCGTAAGTAGGCAAACTACACGCGTAGAAGCTTAAGTATTGGAGTTTCTGGACGCGGGTTCGACTCCCGCCGTCTCCATACATAGGAATCAGATGATTTTAAAAAAGGCAGAAACTCTTCAAAATAAGGGTTTCTGCCTTTTTATGTTTTAAATTAATTAATTTGCACTTTTTGTACTTAAGGGATTTAAATGACTAATCGAAAATTCAAATCGAAGAAATTATGACTAGTGGTTTATTAAAACTGAATTAATCAATTCCAATTAACTGTTAAAGAACCATCCAATCAAATTCGAAATGGAAGGTTCACTTTTTAGATCGAAATAATTATTTCAGAATTTATTTACTAAATTCGACTTCCGCATGACTGTTTTCATCGTTATCAAATGTTAAACTCGTCTCCGGAATAATACCTTCTTCATCCATTTCAAGACTTCTGTAGTATTCTTGTGCCACCATTGTTGTTTTGAATTCAGCAGTCGGGTCGATGGTTTCCACTAAGTTTTGTAATTGCGTGATATCCGTTACGAAAAACTCTTTGCGTAAATTTACTTTATTTAAGCGTTTTGCTGCCAGTTCTTGATGAAGACGATATTCTAATCCAACAGCATCATCAGAGAATATCATAGCGTGTACATCGAATCTAAATGGAACAGACGCATCTCCTAATTCATCAATTCGGTCTTGTGGGTTCATTCGTCGTGTCATTCCTACTTTAAAGACGCGTTCACCAAATGAGCCTAGATTTGAAATAACATATACATAGCCTGCTTTTCCATTTGCTCTTTTTAAAATTTCTTCTTTTTCTTCGGCGATATTATTTTGCTGCTGCACCAGTTCGGCAATACGCATTTGAAGTTGTGCAATTAGGTCAGGATTTGTTTCATTGACTAAAAGTTCATTTGTACGTTGGAGTTCGACTTCGAATTTTGCTTCTTCAGCTTCTAGTTTTTTCTTTTGTGCTTCTAGTTCTTTGCGTTCAGCAACTTCTTGTCTCATTTGTTCACGAATTAAACGTTGCTCTTCTTTTTCTTGTTCACGCTTAATGTAATATTGATATTCAACTTCTATTGCTTCAATAAATAATGGTTCAAGTTCTGCTAGGAATTTCGAAATGGTAGGTGCAATGGATGCATTACCATTTGTTGAAATTGCTAAATACTTTCGAATTAGCGCTTTTGCGTTTTCTATAGCTTCTTCATGTTTTGCATAGGTTAATGTGTAAAGAATATTTTGTAGTTCAGCTTGTAAGCCTATAACCATTAATTGATATATAGCCTGATTTGTTTTCGTTTTATAACGGTCCTTATAATTATCAAGTAGTGTTGAGATATCCTTCTTAATTTTATTTATTTGTTTCCGTAAATCTTTAGAATTCATCGCATGATAGTCAAGTTCAACAAGACTTTTCATAATGCTTTCTTGGTCGTAATCAGCAAGCAAAGATTCTAATTCTTGTGGTAAGGCATTTTCATTAAATAGACTTGGAAATTGATCAATAAGTTTACGAATACCATTGAATTCAGTTTTAAGCTTTAGCAACTTTGTACTCTGGGATTTTATATTCTTTTCTAGCTTTTCTTTCTCGATTGCAAGTGTGTCACGTTCATCAGCAAATTTTTGTAGTTCTGCAATTTTCTCCTGGCTTTCAGAGATGATATTTTGAACAATTTGCTTTCCTTCTGACTCATATTCACTTTTAATTTGTTGGATATATTGCTCTCTGTTTCTTTCGAATATTTCATTTGCATTATTTAGGTTTGACTGTAGTTGGGAGTGTTCTGTTCGAAGTTTGTCCAAATCTGATTGCAGGGTAGTTATCTCATTATTTAAATCCTTAATTTCAGAGATTTGAGTTTTCACCTTTTCGGACTTTACAAAGAAATGACGTCCAAACCATAATATAACGCCGATTATTGTTGTGATGCCGGATGTGAAAATACCAGAAACAATTAGTAAAGCAATCATCCACCAACTAAAATACCAGGGAACTTTAATTTTTGTTGGCTCAGACTTTTCTTGACTCAATAAAATCTACCTCATTTCAAAAGTATTTGTGAATAAGATCTTTTATTTACGTAATTAATTGAAGTGCAATCAAATTTAATAAATCGCACGCTCATTAGTCTATCTATATGTGAATGGACATTCTGTCTATTCGACTTTTACGTTTAATAAGGTATGATTAATTTAAAAACCAAAAATCGTTTATTAAATTAACATGAAGAAAAATCAAGAAATTATGTATGTGAAACTTTTACAAGGGGTGTTTGGATGATTATATATGAAGCTGAAATATCAGAATTTCTAAATGACGTTGCAAACGAAGTAATCGTTGATCGTTTATATAATGTTTACCAAGAAAAAATTGGTCGTACGTCAAAGAGTGAAATCCGTTCATGGGATCACTCGTTACAGCGTATGTCGAATGTTTTACGTGATCGCGAAATTCCAAAGGATGCTAAGGCAGCAATTGAATTTAAAATTCCGAATACAGGGAAACGTGTAGATTTTATTATTGCTGGTAACGATGGACAAGAAGACCACGCTGTCATTGTTGAATTGAAGCAATGGGAGACGGTTAAAAAAAATGACCGTTTAGATGCAGTTGTTGTGGAAACATACTTGGGTGGTTCAAAACGTCCAACTACTCATCCATCTTATCAAGCTTGGAGCTATGCCTCTTTAATAGAAGACTTCAATGAAGAAGTCAGGAATGTACCGATTCATCTACGGCCATGTGCTTATTTACATAATTATTTCATTCAAGAAAATGATCCTTTATTAGATGAGCATTATGAAGAGCATATTAAAAGGGCACCGGTTTTCCGAAAAGGAGAAATGGAGCAACTTCGAGCTTTTATAAAAAAGTATATTAAGTTTGGCGACAAAAACGACATTATCGCTAAAATTGAGAACGGACGCATTAAACCATCTAAATCACTACAGGACAGTATGGCTGCAATGCTACAAGGGAATCCAGAGTTTGTGATGATTGATGATCAAAAGGTAGTTTATGAACAAATTTTAGATTACGTAGCAAGTTGTATAGCAAAGAATGAAAAAGGAGTATTTGTTGTAAAGGGTGGTCCAGGTACAGGGAAATCAGTGCTTGCTATTAATTTGTTAGTGCAGCTTATACAGGATGATTATTTCTCCATGTATGTAACAAAAAATAGTGCACCCCGAGATGTGTATGCAACGAAGCTAAAAGGTACAATGAAGAAAAAAAGCATTGATAACCTCTTTAAAGGTTCGGGAAGTTTTCATGCTACAGACAAAAATGAATTTGACGTTTTAATTGTGGACGAGGCACATCGATTAAATGAAAAGTCAGGTTTGTTTAGAAATCTTGGGGAAAATCAAGTGAAAGAGCTGATGAATAGTGCAAAGTTCAGTGTGTTTTTTATTGATGAAGCACAGCGAGTAACATTAAAAGATATTGGTAGTGTTGAATTAATAAAGAAATTTGCTGATGAATTAAATGTGAATGTATTTGAAGGCGAATTAGCTTCTCAATTTAGATGTGATGGCTCGGACGGCTATATTGCTTGGTTAGATGATGTCCTTGGGATTCGTACAACTGCAAATAATAATGATTTAGGGATGGATTATGATATTCAAGTTGTAGACTCACCTAATTTGCTACAGAGTATGATTAAAGAGAAGAATAAAATCAACAATAAGGCTCGAATTGTAGCAGGATACTGTTGGGAATGGATTTCAGAAGGGAAAAATAATCGTGATGTCCATGATATCGTGATAGAAGAACATGATTTTTCAATCAGTTGGAATTTAGGAAACGATATTTGGGCAATTGCAGAAGAATCAGTCGATGAAGCAGGCTGCATTCATACTTGCCAAGGATTGGAGTTTGACTATGTTGGCGTCATAATTGGTGACGATTTACGTTTTGAGGATGGTCATGTTATTACCGACTATACAAAAAGAGCGAAAACAGATCAGTCTATTAAGGGAATTAAAAAATGGATGAAGGAAGATCCAAAAAAAGCAACTGTAGCTGTTGATGCAATTATTCGTAATACGTATCGTACTTTAATGACACGTGGCCAAAAGGGATGTTACATATATTGTTTAGACGAAGAGCTTGCAAATTATTTCAAGCTGCGTTTAGCTAAAGTCTACAATGAACGAACTAAAATGAAGGAATTATTAGTTGCAGAGCGTACAGAAGAGTATAAATAAAATGATACAAATACAATTTTCAGAAACTATAAACCAATTTAAATATATCGGTTTATAGTTTTTTTGTTAGCAAAACTTCAATCAATATAAAGGGTAGCCTATTATATAAGATTATAAATTTATTGCTCTGTTAAGAGGAGATAAATTCTCGTGAATTGTTAATAACTATTATTCAGTTTCAGTAGAAACCTTGTCTTTAGTTATAGTCGGAGATGTATCGCCTGTTGTGTTTGGATTTTCTTCAATAACTTTTTCAAAATCAACTTTCCATTTACCTTCGTTATCCTTGGAGACAATAATTTTTATCGAATCATTATTAATAAAATAAGCGACACCTTCTTTTTTAGGTTCGAATATCACATATTCTGCATAGTCATAATATGGTTGGTCATTTTGAATAATAGGGTCATACCAATAATGATAAGACTTGTCATCAGTAACCCAATCATTTATTTTAATAACACTTTCTTCTTCTAACTTACCATGGTGATAGTTTATGATTCCCAATCTCTTTAACTCTTCTACCTCTAAGAATACAAATTTTTCATTTACGTCTTTGCTTTGAATTTGATAAAGCATATTAGCAAGTTGTGAACGCTTAACTGGTTGGCTAGGCGTTAGGTCTCCATTCCCATTGCCACTAATCAGTCCAAAATAATTCATTGTGCCAATTTGTTGACCCCATTCACCTTTAAATTTATAGTCTTCAATTCTCGCATGTTCACCCAAAACCTCATTAATATATTTGCTATTATTCTCTACTATATCAAGTTGTTTATAGTTGTTATGTCTACGAACATCTTGAACACCAACAAGAGGAATTTCATATGCTTTGACTAAAATACCAGCCATTTGCCCACGAGTTAAAGGTTCATTGACACCGAACGTACCATCACTTTTACCACCGATAATCCCTTCATTCTCAAGTGCTGAGATGTATTTATAGAATTGATGTGTAGTCGGAACATCTATGAAGTTTGGATTTTCAACGTTTGCCACATCCAAATCCAATACCTTCGCAAAAATACTAGCAAACTGCCCTCGTGTAATATTTTCGTATGGTCGGAAATTCGGTAAAGTTTTACTGATGGCATCTTCACTTAATAAGTATTCTACTGATTTATAGAAGTTATCCGCTTTGTTTACGTCCTTATAATGAACTTGCGCGGCCGATGCACTACCTACTGATGAAAGAGCGATCCCACCAGCTAGCCCTATAGTTGCTACTATCTTAGCAACTTTTTTTATTTTCTCCATATATTTTCACCTCTAATATTAATAGTAATATAGTATAGTAGATTTAGGTGTTGGAAATTAAAGGGTTTATGTTGAAAAGGGCGGATTTATACAATTAATTAAAAGGCGAATCTAGTACATTTTAGATTCTGTATTTTCTAAAAACTCAAAAAAGTATTTGCGTTATAAAAGCTTTTAATGCAATATTTATATTATATTATTTTTCGAATTGTTGAAAAATAGAGTTGGGAAACAAAACTTATCAGACATAAAAGAGGGAGATAGTGTATGAAGATTTATAACGCGACAACTGATGATGTTTACTCTATTTATGAATTAATTAAAATCTATTCAGATAGAGAGATTGTTTTACCTCGTTCGTTATTATCAATCTATCAACAGTTGCAATGTTTGTATGTTGTGAAGGAAGAAAACAAGGTGGTTGGTGTAGCCGGAGTACATGTTTTAGGAAGAGATTTAGCAGAGGTCCGTTCTTTAGTTGTTCATCCTGACTATCAAGGAAAAGGAATTGGGCGTATTCTGGTTGACCATATTATTCAGGAAAGTCCTAAATTAGGAGTCGAAAGATTAATATCTTTAACATATCAAGTTGAATTTTTCAAAAAGTTAGGATTTCAAATGGCTGTTCGAGATGACTTGCCTGAAAAGGTATGGACTGACTGTGTAAACTGCCCAAAAATCAATAATTGTGATGAAATTGCTTTAGTTAAATATTTACAAAATAATGAATCTAAAACTGCAGTAGTTTAAAAAGGAGAAGACGCGAATGCAAAAAGTGGGAGAAATAAAAGAAGAAAGTAACCTACAAGGACAAATGCCTAAAGGTTTCTACACGTGCGTGAAGAACCTTGGGATCAAAGATGACACGCTTGATTTTACTGTGATCTTATCTTCAGAGTTAGCCAATGCAGCTGCCATGTTTACACAAAGCAGATTTTGTGGGTCTCCTATCCCTATAGGAAGGGAAAATGTAGCGAATGGAAAATTACAGTGCTTTGTTATTAATAGTAAGAATGCCAATGTAGCTACAGGTGAACAAGGAATTCAAAATGTGAAAGAAATCGTTAATTTGGTAGCACAGGAGCTAGAAATCGCACCAGAAGATATCCTACCTTCTTCTACAGGAGTAATCGGACATCAATTACCGATGGATAAAATTAGAAACGGTATTAAGAATCTAAAAGCAGATTTAGTAGAAGGCCAGTTAGAGAAATCCGCAGTCGCTATCATGACAACTGATACGTATCCTAAATTAAAAATGTGCAAAGTCGGTGACGCTACATTAGTTGGGATCGCTAAAGGGTCAGGGATGATTGAACCTAATATGGCAACAATGTTGTCCTATTTTGTGACAGATGCAGAAATTCCTTCTGATACATTGCAAACTATTTTTAATGAAGCGGTTAATAAATCATTTAACATGGTAAGTGTTGATGCAGATACGAGTACAAGTGACACTGTAGCGATTATGGCAAATGGATTGGCTGGAAAAGTTGACTTACAAGAATTTAAAGAAGCTTTAATTGACATGAGTATCGGCTTGGCAAAAGAAATTGCACGCGATGGGGAAGGCGCTACAAAATTAGTTGAGATTACTGTAGATGAGGCATCTAGCTTTGCACAGGCTAAAAAAATTGCGAAAAGTATCGTCAATTCGCCGCTTGTGAAAACTGCGATATTCGGTAAAGATCCAAACTGGGGAAGAATCGCAATGGCAATCGGAAAATGTGAAGATGAATTAGATATTCATCCGGAAAACGTTTCAATTTATTTTGGAGATTTATTAATTTATCAGGGCAGACCATTAGGGGACGAAAATTTAATTGAGATCCAAAACTATCTGGAGAATTCTGAAATAAAAATCAGAGTTTCACTTGGAACAGGAACACATGAAGCGACTGTTTGGGGTTGTGATTTGTCATATGACTATGTAGAAATTAATGGTGCTTATACAACGTAAATCATTCATAGACCATTATTTTTCTCCGGGTTATTTAACCTTATTTAGAAAATATAATATGATGTCATAAGATTTATCATTTTAACATGATAAATCTTTTATTCATCATTCTTCAATTTGTTTTGCAACATAAGCAAGACGTCATGATATGAAACTAGATAGAGAGTATTCGGCGCTAAGAGGGCAGCTGGATCATAGGGGGTTAGCTAAGACGGCTAACTCCATCTCTATAATCATTTTTTGTCGAATATTATCGTTTAAAGTCAAATTCTGTTACTTTACCTATTTGAAGGAAGTTGGAAAAACAACCTAGATTCTCTTCATTAATTTATAATTTTCATACAAAGGGGGTGGCGATATGAATGTGCAAATGGGAATGCAAACAATCATGTCGCAACAGTTAACTGCACAAATGATTCAACATTTAAGTATTTTACAGTTAACGAATTTGGAATTGAAAGAGCTCGTCGAACTAAAAACATTAGAGAATCCTTTAATTGATTTGATGGATCAACAGGAAGACACATGGCCTTCTGCAAAAATGCTAAAGGGGAGCATTGAAACAGACTATAGTATGATTGCCATGCAACATACGGTAGCCGATTTTCTAATCGAGCAGATTCCATTAAAAGCGACCGATTTTGAACGAACAGTGTTAATTTATTTAATTCATTCTTTAGATGAGCGTTTATTCTTGACTACGGATGCAACTGAAGTAGCACAGCGTTTTATGATGGAAGTAGAAGAAGCGGAGCGATTCATTCATATACTGCAATCATTTGAACCAATTGGTGTGGGGTGTCAAAATAGCACACAATTTTTATTGAAGCATATTGATCAATGTGAGAATGTACCGCATTTTGCCAAAGACTTCGTCATCTATGAAATGGAAGCCATAGCAAAAATGGACATTGTGTCATTAAGAAAACGTTATAATCTGACGACAAATGAAGTAATGTCGACGATTACATTCATTAAAGAGTTGCCATGTATGCCTGTCATTTCTTTAGACGAAGTGGTGGCAACGGTTATACCAGATGTCTCTGTGTATTGTATTGACGGGCAATGGGTGATTGAGGTTGAACAAAAAGCAGTGCCTGCTATTCGTTTAAATGATGTGTACGTCAACCTATTAAAGATAGAGGATCCAACATATTTGAAAGCATGCATGCGTGATTTTACGACACTTGCACAAGGGTTAGATTTCCGTAAAAATACCTTATATGCCATTACACATTATTTAATTGAACAGCAACCAGATTTTTTTGAAAAAGGACCACGTGCCTTGAAGCCGATGCGCTTAAAAGATATTGCAGAGGCATTGGATATGCATGAATCAACCATTAGTCGTGCAGTAAAAGGCAAGTACTTACGAACAGCACAAGGAAATTTTGCGATGAATGACTTATTTGTAAAAGCCATTAATAATGTGACGACCTCGACTGTTTGTGATCGGATTGCTGCTATTATTGCAGATGAAAATAAAAATTCTCCGTATAGCGATCAACAAATCGAACTTTTATTAAAAAAAGAGGGAATTAAGATTTCACGTAGAACGGTTGCTAAATACCGAGAACAGCTAAATATACCAAGCTCTCAGAAGCGAGCATACTTAAAAGAAGAATAGAATCATAGTTAAAAATGTAGACAAAGTACTTGGAGAGGCGATCTCCTCATGTACTTTGTCTTTTTTATGGTCTTAAATATAAATCATTAAGAAAGAGAGATGTTTAAGGACTCACTTAATTTGTGTAATTCATTATTTACATACTCCTTTGAGTAATCAAAGCCTAAAATAGCGATGACTTTACCTTCTGAGTCATACAATGGTGAGCAACATGTTTTCCATTCACCGTATTCATCTTCATAAACGGGGGTCACACTCACAATGCCTTTAAACGCATTATCAATGGATTTTAAAATAATATCACTACCAATATAAGTACTACCAACTGGAATCACAAAGCCTTCACTCGAAGTGAGATTCACAATGTTGCCTTCGTGATCACGCACAAAAATAAACCCCCATTGCACCCCTTCTTCTCTTGTATAGATTTGGGTAAGTTGTTCAGATAATGTGTCAAGATATTTTGTATTGTTTGGTTGCTTGACGGCCTCTTCCAATACGGTGGGTGATATTGAGACAGATGTCACGACGGCAGTCGCACGCAACCGCTTATCTAATTCACTTTCTAAAATATGACGTGTACTAAACAGCATCTGAGCTTCTTCTTTCATTTCTTTAATCTTTTTATATTTGCGGGTCATCGTTGGAGGGCTAATCCCTAAAACGTTTGCGGCAAGTTTTAAAGAATTATATTTTTCCATTGCCATTGTAATCAGTTGCTCTTCAATTAACTCCTGGGCTTCTTGTAATGGTATTAGCTTATTAATGGAAAAGTTCTTTTCCGCCACTTGATTACTGCTTGGTGCATCTAAAAAATCACGCGCGGTTTGTATGGAGATGATGTCCTCATCCGCTAAAATTATCGTACGTTCAATAAAATTCTCCAGTTCCCGTACATTTCCAGGCCACTCTTGTAATGTTAAAAAGTCAATAGCCGTATTAGAGAACAGGCGGTTACAATTATATTTATTATTACAAATTGTGGTGAAGAGCTCGATCAGTTCCGGAATCTCAACGGCACGTTCGCGTAAAGGTGGAATCGTAATTGGGATAATATTTAAGCGATAATATAAATCCTCCCTAAATGACCCCTCATTGACCATATTAATCAGTGATTTGTTTGTTGCTGCAATTATTTGGACATCAATTGGGTATTCCTTCGAAGAACCAATTGGCGTGACGATCCGCTCTTGTAAGACGCGTAAAAGCTTTACTTGCATCGATAATGACAGCTCGCCGATTTCATCTAAGAAAATAACTCCTTTATTTGCCTCGCGAAATTTCCCGATTTTCCCCGACTTTTGGGCGCCTGTAAACGAGCCTTCTGTATAGCCAAATAATTCACTTTCAATTAATGTCTCCGGTAAAGCACCGCAGTTAATAGCCACAAAAGGCTGATCCTTTCGCGAACCTGACAGGTAAATTGCACGTGCTGCTTTTTCTTTACCGACACCCGATTCGCCTAAAAGAAGCGTTGTCGCTCCTGCATTTGCCGCTTTTTGAATTTGTGCAGCTACTTTAGTCATTGCTGGACTTTTGACTATAAAGTCGCTGTTGAAATTCAAAGGTTTCTTCTTCACTTCTGCTGGCTTTTCAATGATATTGTAGCCAAATATATAGTTACCGTTAGAATGAATGACGTACGTTAACACACGGTGCTTGTTCCATGTTTGTTGGAGAAACGTTTGCTTTTCATCGCTCACTACAAGCGATGAAAAAATTGGATTACTAAAAACTTCCTCTTCAAAGGAAACAATATTTTTATGTAAAGATAAATTATTTTTATACGTATCATTGCTTGCGAAGTACTCTAAAATCTCACCATTTTCCTTTGTAACAATCGAAAAGTCAAACATCTGAGACAAAATTGTTACTTGTTCCATTTAAACCACCCCTATTAACCAATGAATTTCAAAAATGAAATCGTTATTTCAACTTTGCAATAAAATTAGACAAATTTCAACACAGAATTCAGTAAATTCATACTCTTTTCAATTGGCACGCAACTTGCATTATTAAAAGTAAAGATAAAAAAAGGAGGAATTATATGAAAGCTGCTTCTGTAAAGAGCTACGAACAGGAACTTCAATCTGAGGAGCCATTCGTAAAAATGCTGTATGAGGATTTGGAAAAACGAATTGAAACATTCGAAGAAGAATTAATCGAGAAAAATGACAAAGCAAAAATTTCAGACTTTATCGGTGTCACAGTGGTTATGGCGATTATTACGATTGGTTTATTTAGTTTTTGAGCCAACATAAGGAGATGAGGCTATGTCTAAAACAAAATCAAATGTAAATGCAGATATTGCGTTTGCTTATTTACCAACACATAAAAAAGAAAGAAAAATGAGCTTTTTCGATTTATTGCTAGTCCAGACGGTCGTTGGTCTATCTGCATTTGGCCTACTATCTGGAGCATATGCAGGAACAATGGTTGAAGCTGGCGATTCATTAATTGCAGTATTTTTTGGAAATGCTTTTCCGATGTTTTTAATTGCACCAGTTGCTTTTTATTTCGCGAAGTATGGAGTGGATACCTTTGTAGGTTATCGCAGTGCGCTTGGTTATAACGGCGTCGTCGCATTCTTTATCTTGTTTTATTTGCTGTCATTAGGCTATAGCGCTTTAGCTTTATTTATGGCAGGTGAATCGCTATCAAGTGCATTCAAAGTGGTCAATGCTCCGGAGTTTCTTTCTGGCAGTGTAGGTCCAACTGTTTGTGCGATTATATTATTTTTCATAGCCTTTATCATCGTATTACGGGGGCCGAATGCGATTCGTAAATTCAATATTATTGCGGTACCGTCATTTTTCTTATTTTTAATCGCACTAATTATTGCGGTTGTATTTTCAGACCATATACCTGCTTTAAATAAGTTAACGCCGGTAGAACCGTTTGAAAATCATACACGATCGTTTATGACGGCACTTGAGATTAATGTTGCATTAGGCTTTTCTTGGTTACCTTATTTAGGCCAATATAGCCGTTTGGCAAAATCATCAAAGTCAGCTTATTCCGCTAGTTTTTATAGCTACGGAATCATTGTAGTAGTCGCAGCGATCGTTGGGGCAATTGCGGCACTCATTTCAGGTTCTATGTATCCAGGAGATTGGATGAATGCCATTATGGGTAGCAAATTTGCCATTATTGGATTGATTTTATTAACAGTTGCAAATTTAGGAGCGACATTGTTCTTGATGTACTCATTTGCAATTAGCTTTAAAACACTATTTTCAAAAAGTTCATGGATTATAGCGGTAAGTACATTATTACCAACGATTATCTTGTTATTAAATTCAACGTTCTATGATGCATTTAATATTTTCATGAGTGTCATTTCGTTCTCGATGGCTAGTTTAGGAGGCATTTTAATAGCCGATTATTTCTTCGTGAAAAACCAAAATATTTCTTTGCGTGATCTGTACAACACAAAAGGAAAGTATAACTACTGGTTCGGCTTTAATCCTTCCGCAATCGTAACATTAGTGGCAAGTTATTTCTTCTTCTGGGGGATCTACAACCCTATTACGTTAGAAGCAAAGGGATTATTTTTGAAGATTACAGCTGGTATTCCGACATTCTTCCTGGCATGTGTTTTGTACTATGTGTGTGCGAAATTCATTTTTAGATTTGAAGTGGATCGTGTATCAGCAAAAGATGAGAAATTTAAAGAATATTTACTAAAAACGAAAACATCACTTTAGGAGGCGTTTTATATGTTTACACAAGAATTAGATTTTAAAACAACGGACTTAAATACATTCCCATTCCCATTCCGTTCGGATAATTATCGTTATTCCAATGACTTGCGCAGATTAGAGGACACAAACTTAGTAACAATCACACCAGAATATGAATTGCAAGTTCGTGCTAAACGTCGTTTATTAGATGAGCAGCCAGAGGTTCGTTATCAATCATTCCCACACACAATGGAAATGCAGTGGGAATTTTTAGAAATGGTATTTGAAATGGCTGTTGAAAAATATCCTGAACATTTTGAGCTTATTAAAAATGGGGATGAATGGACATTTAAAAATAATATTTTAAAAGAAGAGCAAACATTTACTTTCGGTGATCCATCTACATTACCGTATGAGCCATATAATTTTGCTGGTCGTCATTTCCACCAAGATTTTGTGTTAATGGTTAACCGCGAAGATAATTTCTACCTAGAAGTAGGACAAGTTTCTTATGCTGCTTTATTTTCTGCCCATTGGAATACAGGGATGTCGTTCGATGAAATCCATGGACCAGTACCGTTTGTATCACGTAATGGGGATCATTTAGTAGATCGCATTCGTAAATTCTTATTAGGCATCAACCCAGGGGAGCCTTGGACACGCATTAATTGGAACTTAATGGCCAACCGTTGGGATGTAAACTATGAAACTATGGATGTTTGGGAGCCACAACGAAGCCTGATCACACCTGAAAATGCAGGTAAATTAGTACGCCTACGTGTAGAAGAACAAAAATTCTATCGCATGTCACGCAGTAATGCTATTTTATTTGTTTTAAATACACAGTTCTTACCTTTAGAAGATTTACAACTTCGTCAAGAGTGGTTTGATTTAACTTATAGCGTACTGCAAGATATTCCAGAAGCGATGGCGGAATATAAAGGAATTGCTCCTTATTTACCGCAATCAGTAGAGTATTTACGCCGTGTAGACGAAAAGTTAAAGAAGCAAGCACTACAAACGCAGGAGGGATAAGCTGTATGTATAATAGCCCGGTATTATTTTTTGAATCCGTTACATTAACAGAAAAGTTATCGCCTAAAACTCATTTCGTAAAGGCTGCGATTATTTGCGATGAGGCCTACAAAGAGGAAGCACAGCAATTACAAGCACAGCTCTACGATACACCATCAGATACATTGATATTCGAGAATACAGCTGATGTTCGAAAATTTATAGTAGAGCAAAAGATGGGTACTTGTTTTTACATCGTAGCTAATTGGGATGATGCCGTAACGATCTTCTCAACAGCTGTTGAAGAAGGGGTCTCTGAAGAAGAACTACAAGTAAAGATTATTGGTGAAAAGCGTAAATATGTTTACTGTATGAAATGCTTCACACCTAGTGAAATCGACACACAAGCCGAGCAAGTACAATGCGGCTGTGGTGCACATCTAAATGTTGGACCTTTTTATTCAAAAGTGCGAAAAGGGTATATTGGCTATCCATTTGTACCAGAAGCAGAAGGAGTGATGTAAATGAGAATCGCAGGCAATATTCCTGTTAAAATCGATCGTATTGTACAAGAGACGTCTACGATTAAACGTTTCCGATTTGTACCTACAGAAGATGAAAAGCTACCTGCGTTTACAGGTGGTTCTCACTTGAAAACTTTTGTAAGCGATGGGGAAACAGTATATGAACGTGAGTATTCATTAATTAGTGATCCTCGTAATCGTGAATACTACGAAATTGCGATTAGCAAAGATCCTAACTCACGTGGAGGCTCAAAGCATTGGCATGAAGCAATGAAAGTAGGGGATGAACTTGAAATTTCATTCCCACGAAATTACTTTCCTTTAAATCCACATGCAAAACATCATGTGTTTTATGCATCTGGAATTGGCATTACACCATTCCTATCGATGCTACAAGATATTCAATTTGAACAAACAGTAGAGCTTCATTATGCAGCTCGTACACCTGAAGAATGTGCGTTTTATGAAGAAATAATAGAAAAATATGCGGACATTACGACATTCCATTTTTCACGTGTAGAAGAGCCAAACCGTTTAACAACAGATTTAATGAAGGAACACCGAATAGGCTCTCATGTTTATTTCTGTGGACCAGTTAACATGGTAGAGGAATTCCGTGATGCAGCATTCTCTTACGGTTACCCAGAACGTGCTGTTCACTTTGAATTATTCTCAAGTGGTTTAGATAATTCAAACCTAGAACCGTTTGTTGTTTCCCTAACGGAAAGCGGTAAACAAATTCAAGTATCTGAAAAAGAGACTTTATTAGAGGCACTTCTACGCGAAGGGGTTAATGCACCATATGCATGTAAAATCGGTGGTTGTGGAAGTTGTGAAATTGAAGTTGTAGAAGGTGATGTGGAACACCGAGACCATTTCCTTTCTGAAGAAAATAGAAAGCAACGAAGCACAATTTTAACTTGTTGTTCACGTGCAAAATCTACTAATTTAACTATTAAACTATAAGGCGGGATGAAAGATGACAATAGCAACTGACGTATTATACTTAAAAAGTTATGTAAATGGTGAGTGGGTAGAAGCAGAAAATACAGTTGAGGTTATTAACCCTGCGAACCAGGAAGTAATTGCTACAGCACCTCGAATGACGAAAGAGCAAACAGAAGAAGCGATCCGTGCTGCACGTGTAGCATTCGATGAGGGCGAGTGGAAAAACACGACAGCGAAAGAACGTTCAAATATTTTAAACGCAATCGCGAATAAACTTGAGGAGCGTATTGAAGAATTCGCTACATTAGAAACTCAAGATAACGGGAAGTTATATGCAGAAGCAGAAGCAGATGTACAAGATGCAATTGCTTGCTTCCGTTACTATGCAGGGATTATTTTACATCCAGACGGTGAAACATATCACGTGCCTGACAATAATGTTCAAGCGATGGTTGTTAAAGAGCCAGTTGGAGTTGCAGGATTAATCGTACCTTGGAACTTCCCATTACTAATGAGTGTATGGAAAATCGCACCTGCTTTAGCAGCAGGGAATACAATTGTTTACAAACCTGCTGAAGTGACGCCTGTAACAGCCTTCAAGTTATTTGAAATCTTACATGAGCTAAACTTACCAAAAGGTGTTGTGAACATGGTATTTGGTCAAGGCTCCATCATTGGTCAAACGATTTCAGAAAGCAATGATGTAGACATGGTATCCTTCACAGGAAGTACAGATGTAGGGCGTGGCATTATGCGTGCAGCTGCTGGTAACTTAAAGAAGATTTCTTTAGAACTAGGTGGTAAATCGCCAAATATCGTATTTGCAGATGCAGACTTAGAAGTAGCAGTTGACTATGGTTTATTTGGAATCTTCTTAGGTGCTGGTCAAGTATGTTCATCAGGTAGCCGTATTTTAGTACAAGATACAATTTATGATGAATACGTACAACGCTACGTAGAGCGTGCAGCAAAAATCAAAGTCGGTCCTGGTTTAGATCCAGAAACAAACATGGGTGCAATCGTAAGTGAAGCACAAATGAACTCGATCTTAGGCTATATCGAAAAAGGTAAAGCAGAAGGGGCAACTTTAAAAACAGGTGGTTACCGTCTAACTGAAAATGGTTTAGATAAAGGTTTCTTTATCGCACCAACTGTATTTACGGATGTAACACCAGATATGACGATTGTAAGAGAAGAAATTTTTGGACCAGTTGTAACGATCCAAAAGTTCTCAACTGAAGAAGAAGCTGTTCGATTAGCGAATGACACTGATTTTGGTTTAGCTGGTGGTGTCTTCTCAAATGACGGTGCTAAAGCATTACGTGTCATTAAGCAAGTTCGTGCAGGGATTACATGGGTAAATGATTATCACCCAACATATGTAGAAGCTCCATGGGGTGGCTACAAGCAATCTGGTATTGGTCGTAGTTTAGGTAAATATAGTTTAGAAGAATTCCAAGAAGTAAAACAAATTAATATTCGTTTAAATGTTGAACCAGTAGGCTGGTTCCCACAATAATCATCATGAAGTAAATTGACATGAATTCCTTATTATATAGATTCACGAATCTATATAATAAGGATATTTTTTACATAGCAGAGGAGATAAACAAAATGACTAAACAAGTACGTGTACGCTATGCGCCAAGTCCTACTGGCTTTTTACATATTGGCGGAGCTCGAACAGCATTATTTAATTACTTATACGCGAAACACTACGATGGGACATTTATTGTACGTATAGAGGATACAGATATAGAACGCAATGTAGAGGGCGGTGAAGCCTCACAATTAGATAATTTACGTTGGTTAGGTATAATACCTGAAGAATCTATTGATATAGGTGGCCCGTATGCACCGTATCGACAAATGGAGCGCCTATCAATCTATAAAGAGCGTGCTGAAAAACTTTTAGCAAATGGTCAAGTTTATAAATGTTTTTGTTCAGCAGAACGTCTGCAGCAATCACGGGAAGAGCAAAAAGCAAAAGGGGTAGCAGCACCTCACTATGACGGTACTTGTAGAACATTATCACAAGAGCAAATACAAGCGAAAGAAGCTGCAGGGGAAGCTTATACTCTTCGTATGCGTGTACCTGAAGGAACATATCGATTCCATGATTTAGTTCGCGGGGATGTCGCATTTGAATCAAAAGACATTGGCGATTGGGTAATTATGAAAACAAATGGTATTCCTACATATAATTTTGCGGTGGCGTTAGATGATTATGATATGGATATTTCCCATGTATTCCGCGGGGAAGAGCATTTATCGAATACACCAAAACAATTGATGGTGTTTGAAGCATTCGGTTGGACACCACCACAATATGGACATATGACATTGATCGTCAATGAACAACGTAAAAAGCTCTCAAAGCGAGATGAAACGATTGTGCAATTCGTATCGCAATACCGTGAACTAGGCTTTTTACCAGAGGCAATGTTCAATTTCTTTGCCCTTTTAGGTTGGTCTCCAGAAGGGGAGCAAGAATTATTATCACCGGAAGAATTAATTGAACAATTTGATGTTCGACGTCTTTCAAAATCCGTATCAATGTTTGATCAGAAAAAACTGATGTGGATGAACAATCAATATATTAAGCGCTTATCACCAGAAGCATTAGTAGAGTTGGTTTTACCACATTTACAAAAGGCAAATGTGTTCCCTGTTGAGGTAAATGAAGAGCAACTTGAATGGGTGAAGGAGCTTGCACTGCTATATCAAGAACAATTGACATACGGCGCGGAAATTGTTGAGCTTACAAAGCATTACTTTGAAGAGAATGTGATATTCGAAGATGAGGCACAAGCATGGCTAGAATCAAGCGAAACAGCAGTAATTGCAGAGGCGTTAACAACAACTCTTCAAGAAGAAACGCCAATGAGTAGTGAAGAGTGGAAACAACTCATTAAAAAAATCCAAAAACAAACGGGCCTAAAAGGGAAGAATTTATTCATGCCAATCCGTATTTTACTAACAGGCCAAACCCACGGCCCAGAATTGCCATCAGTGTTGAAACTTTTAGGGAAGGATTTATTAGTGAAGCGTTTAGCTCAATTTAACTTCATTCAGTCGGGGGTTTAAACCCCGACTGAATGAAGTTAAGCCTCCGGCGGATGTCACAGATTTTTAGAGGAATTTATCGAGACGAGCTCGATAAAATCTGGACGCAAATACACCAAGGTGCATTTGATTAAAGTGACAATATAAAAAAACGAGACTGGAAGTTAAGTGAAATTATTAAGAAATGCTACTATTACCTTTAATTTAAGATGAAAAAGTGTTAGCCATCCTACAGAAAACGCGGCCTACCACTGTAAGCCGCGCAAAGTTTCCGGAAAGTTTAGAAGGACATATTCTATGTGAGCGGGCCTAACACAAAGCACGAAGACAAGTCGAAAAAGACATGTTTCAACATGGCTTTGCGGCTTGAGTGCTTAGCCCGCTCTCACCGGAAACTATATAAGATTCTCTATTAGAATTTACTTTGAGCAAGTATCCCGAGATAGTATAAATAGCAAAAAAACCATTTTCTCTCTGAGCAAAATGGTTTTTTTGTGTCTCAATCTAGCTGTGAGGGGCCAGTAAATGACTTAATGAAAAAGAACTTTTTTAAGTCTTTCAACAGCCTTTGGAATATCTTCAGGCGCAATGTTGGCAAAGCCGATAATAATTGAACGACTTTTTTTAATCAGTGGAAGGGAATTTAATGAAAAACGCTTTAACGTATAGAGTTCAAGTTTATGTAAAATGGCTTGTTCTTCTATTGCGGTATAAGTTTTTTCTGTAAAGACTTCTACTAAAAAATGCAGTCCTGCCGGTATGTCATGGATCACAATTTTTCCCCCTAATTGTTCATGGAGCTGTTCAATAAGCAGGGTGCGAATTGTTTCATAATGCTTGGTCATTTTACGTACATGTTTTTCAAGCAGTCCACTATCAATAAATTCATGTAACGTATAAAGGGTAAGTATATTGGCTGGTTGAATCTCTAATGCGAAATGATTTAAGTATAATGATAACCATTTTGGCGGAAGTACCATATAGCTCATCCGAATGCCTGGTAAGAGCGTCTTTGAAAAAGTCCCCATATAAATGACTTTTTGATTATAGTCTAAACTTTGTAACGCCGGAATATTGTCTGTTTGATATTTATATTCACTATCATAATCATCCTCAATAATATAACGGTCTTCTTTTGCTGCTGCCCAGTTTAATAATTCAATTCGCCTTGAAATCGGCATAATAATTCCTGTTGGAAATTGGTGCGATGGTGTTGTAATAACAATATCAGCATTTGTATTCGTTAAATAATCTACGTCAATTCCTTGAGCATCTAGTTGGATTAAATGCGTATTTATGTTGGCCCGCTTTAATAAATGATGATAGCGTGCATAGCCAGGATTTTCCGTCGCAAACGTTTTCCCTTGTTGCATATAAATAATTCGCTCTAATAAGCCTTGGCTCGTTGCATGCAAAACGATTTGCTCTGGCTCACAAGTAATGCCTCGCGTTCGATACAGCATCTCTGCAATACTTTGGCGTAGCATATAAGGGCCTTGCGTATGTGGCATATCTCCGAGTGAAGAAATATATGTATTATATATTTTTGACTGACACGATAACCATTTTTTAAATGGAAAGAGATGTGGATTTGTGTTCATATGTGACAATGACAACCAACCTTTACGTGTCTCAACTTTTTCCTTTAGATTTGGTGGGAAGGTTTGTTGCGTATTCGCCGCTAGTTTAAATTCTTGAATTTCTTCTACATAATAGCCAACCCGTTCGACTGTATAAATATAGCCCTCTTCCATTAACTGCTCGTAGGCGGTTTTTACAGAGTTAATACTAACATTTAAAATTTCTGCTAGCTCTCGTTTGGATGGGAGCTTACTATGTGCACGCAGTTCGTTTTGTAAAATTTGTTTTCGAAGCTGACTATAAATTTGTTGGTAAATAAAACGATGATCAGATGTAAAATCAATGCGAATCATAGAAAACCTCCTCTATTAAAGAAACTGTATATTCTGATTATAGTATAAAGTTGAGCTTAAATGATGAAAACTGGTACCTTTTTTTATAAAAGTTGGACCTTTTTTTGTGAACCAAAAAATTACATACTAAGACTATCAAATACAAACATTTGCAAAGGGGAAAAACAAAATGATTAAAGAAAACACAGCAGTTGAAATTGTAAACAAACGTAAAGAATTCGTCGTACAAGGAGTAAGTAATGGCTGTTTAGCAATCGCAAGTGAAGCGAAGGGCGCGACAATTATCGATACAGAAGGTAATGAGTGGATCGATTTCGCATCTGCGATTGGTACATTAAATGTAGGTCATAGCCATCCAAAAGTAGTAGCAGCAGTACAAGCACAAGTGGAAAAGTTTTTACACCCAGGCTTTAATGTAATGATGTATGATTCGTATATTAATCTAGCAGAAAAGTTAGTAGAAGTTACACCAGGTACACATGAGAAACAAGTAATCTTATTAAACTCTGGTGCAGAAGCAGTAGAAAATGCGGTGAAAATTGCACGTAAGTATACAAAGAAACAAGGTGTCGTTGCATTTACAAATGGCTATCATGGCCGTACAAACTTAACAATGGGAATGACTTCAAAAGTAAAACCTTATAAATATGAATTTGGTCCATTTGCTCCGGAAATTTATAAAGCACCATTCCCATATTTATACCGTAAACCAGAAGGGCTTACAGATGAGCAATATGTAGATTTCATCATCGAGCAATTCCATGATTTCTTCGTCTCAACGGTTGCTCCAGAAATGGTTGCATGTGTTGTAATGGAACCAGTACAAGGGGAAGGCGGTTTCATCGTACCACCGAAAAAATTCGTACAAGCTGTAGCGAAGTTCTGTAAAGAAAACAATATCGTCTTCATTGCAGATGAAATTCAAACTGGTTTCGCTCGTACAGGTACATTATTTGCAATCGAGCAATTTGATGTAGTGCCAGACTTAATGACTGTATCGAAATCTTTAGCTGCTGGTTTACCTTTAAGTGGTGTAGTTGGCCGCAAAGAAATTATGGAAGTATCAACACCGGGTGAATTAGGTGGAACATATGCTGGTAGTCCAGTAGCATGTGAAGCGGCGCTCGCGGTTATTGATATTATCGAAGAAGAAAACTTATGTGCAGCATCAGAAGCAATTGGTTCTAAGTTAGAAGCACACTTAGAAACATATAAAGCAAAATATAGCTTTGTTGGTGATATTCGTCGTTTAGGTTCAATGGTTGCTGTTGAGTTAATCGGTGACAACAAAGTGCCAAATAAAGAAGCTGCTTATGCAATTGCAAAATACGCAAATGCGAACGGTTTATTATTACTAACTGCAGGGATTAAAGGAAATGTGATCCGTTTCTTAACACCATTAGTAATTACAGATGAAGAATTAGCAAAAGGTTTAGCGATTTTAGATGATGCCTTTGCAAACTATGGGGGGAAATAATAGATGGCTCAACTTGTTTACGTCAACAACCCTGCAAATGGGGAGTTAATTCATACGCTTCAATATGATTCAGAAGAAGCGATTGTATCAAAAGTTGAATCGGCAGCAGCAGCGTTTTCATCGTGGAAACAACGCAGTGCACATGAACGCGCACAGTTATTAAATGCTTGGGCAAAATGTATTCGTGAAAATCGTCAAGAAATCGGCGAATTAATAACACTTGAAAATGGTAAGCCATTACCGGAAGCATTAGGTGAAGTTGATTACGCTGTTAGTTATATCGATTGGTATGCAGAAGAAGCGAAACGTATTTATGGTCGTACAGTGCCTGCACACGTGCCAAACAAACGTATTACGGTGACAAAAGAGCCGATTGGTTTAGTTGCGGCGATCACGCCATGGAATTTCCCAGCGGCGATGATGACACGTAAAGCTGCACCAGCATTAGCAGCAGGCTGTACATTTATCGTGAAGCCAGCTGAAGAAACACCGTTAACAACAATTCGCTTAATTGAATTAGCACATAGCGTTGGCATTCCGGAAGATGCATTGCAATACGTTTTAAATGAAGGACCAGTAGTAGGTGAAATTTTTACATCGCATAAGGCAATTCGTAAAATCACTTTCACAGGTTCTACACCAGTCGGAAAATTACTGATGGAGCAAAGTGCACAAAGCGTTAAGCATGTTACGATGGAATTAGGTGGTCACGCACCGATTATCGTCGCAAAAGATGCAGATTTAAACGTAGCTGTTCAGCAATCAGTTACAGCTAAATTCCGCAATGCTGGACAAACTTGTGTATCACCAAACCGTTTAATTGTACATGAAGAGATCGCTGAGGAATTTACGAAGCTATTAGTTGAAAAAGTACAAACATTAAAAGTAGGAAATGGTTTTGATCCAGATGTAAATGTAGGCCCAATCATCAACAAAAAAGGGTTTAACAAAATTAAAGAGCAAATAGAAGATGCAGTTAACCGTGGCGCAACTTTAGCTTGTGGGAATGGTTACGATATAGATGATGAAAAAGGATATTACTTTGTTTTACCAACAGTAATTACAGACATCCCATTAGATGCAAAAATCATGCATGAAGAAACATTTGGACCTGTTATTCCGGTTGTAACATTCAAGACATTAGAAGAAGCTGTTTCGATTGCCAATGATTCACCATATGGATTAGCTGCTTACTTCTTTACAGAAAACTATAAAGATGGTTTATATTTAAGTGAAAACTTACAATACGGAATCATCGGCTGGAATGATGGCGCGCCATCTGGAGCACACATTCCATTTGGTGGCATGAAAGATTCTGGTGTTGGCCGTGAAGGTGGCTCTGAAGGGATCGAGCCATACTTAGAAACAAAATATTTATCAGTAGGTGTGTAAAACCAACACTGCTCGAATGGCTGTTTTAAACATCTTCATACTCCCCCATAAATTGAGATAAAAATAAAAACACCTTACGTTGAGAAATGGGTATTGAATCCTTAAAGGCAACGTGGAGGTGTTTTTTTCTATGGAAAGAAATCGTGAACCAGTAGAAAATAAAATGAAATTAGCACGGATCCCATCTAAAAGCGGATCGTATGTTTCAACTTTCGTTTTTTCCTAACATATGTGCGTGATGTAATTATAAAGAACATGGAATTTTAACCGATAAAAAATTAGAAAATTAAGAATTCAATATAACGAGTGGAAAAAGTGTCATTTTTCACTAAGAAGAGGTGCGCATTATTTTTAATTTGTCAGTATAATATTCCCATATGTGTTAATTGGAGGGGTTTTAGTGATTTTAAGGAAACGGGAGAAAAGAATTTATAAGTTAAATATTGAAAATGGAAATGCAGATTTAAGCATAATTCGGGATAGTGAAGTTGAAAAGCAATTAAAAATGATAGGGCTTACAAAAACAGACTTACAGATCATCAATTCTTTACAACCATTTGTCATAGAAAAAATAGATTACATTGTGAATCGTTTTTACAAAAGTCTTGAAACTGAGTATTCCTTATTGGAAATAATTAATGATTACAGTTCAATTGATCGATTAAAAAAGACACTTAAGCAACATATAGTCGAAATGTTCGATGGTGTAGTCGAAGAAGCTTACTTTACCAAAAGGATTAAAATCGCACATATTCATGTTAGGATCGGTTTGCAAACAAAATGGTATATGTGTGCCTTTCAAGATTTACTTTTATCATTGATCGATATCATTGAAGAGAAGGTTACTCTGAAGGAAGATTTATTACTAGCTATTAGAGCTATAACGAAAATTTTAAGTTTAGAACAACAATTGGTTTTAGAAGCATATGATTCAGAAACAGAAAGGTTAAAGGAAGTAGCTGAGAGACAAAAACAATCGGTTAGAGATCATGTTGCAAGTACTACACAAAATCTGGCTGCCATATCTGAAGAAACGAATGCATCGTTTAATCAATTAATCACACAAGCAAACGAAGTAGTTTCTCTTGCCGAAACGTCAACAAAGTTAACTTTACGTGCAAAAGAAAGTGCTGAGAATGGGAAAGAACAAATACATAAACAGACAATGAACATGGCAAACATATATAAATCTGTTAACGAAATTTCAAATGATGTTCAAGTGTTGTTGGAAATATTAAGCCAAATGCAAGAAATAGTGGATATTGTTACAGATATCTCAGACCAAACGAATTTACTATCATTAAATGCAGCCATTGAGGCAGCAAGGGCAGGAGAATACGGTCGAGGATTTTCGGTAGTGGCTGGGGAAGTCCGCAAATTATCCGAGCAAACTAAGAAATCAGTAACCAATGTGTCTTCGTTAATTCTAAATACCAATTCACAAGTAGATAAACTTTCAATGTCTCTTGAAAAGATTAAAACAGAAGTGAAAAGCGGTAATCATAATATGCAAGAAACGACAAATGACTTTGAGCAAATTTTAAAAGGGATGGCAGAAACAATGCTTCAACGTGGCAAGATCGGGAATGAGCTTAATTCATTTATAGACGTAATAAATGAATTAGGAAGAGCATTTGAAGAGGTTACTCGCTCTGCAGATAGTCTTACCTTGATTACACAAGAAATGGGATAATAGGAGAAAACAATGAAAACAACGTTGCAATTACCTTACCAACTAAAAGGATTTTTGGAATTAGGAGATGCTGTTATTATAACTGACAGTCATCATATGATTTTAGAAGTAAATGATACATATCAAGCGGTAACAGGATTTGAACGAAATAAAATCATCGGTTTGAAGGCTGGATTTATTAAATCTAACCTTACAGATATATCAACCTATAATTCAATGAAAACTTCGTTAAAGCAACTGATCCCTTGGTCCGGAATTTTTATTAATCGAAAGAAGTCTGGGGAACTTTGGCATTCTTCTATTACAATCACTCCTTTTCAGATTGGGGAGGAATTGTTTTTTATAGGTATTTTTCGTGCGTTAGAACAGTTGGAAGAAGGCTTATACTTACCAGAAAACAAAAAAATAGAAGTACAAAGGGAACTGTTAAAGGTTCTAGCAATATCATGTGAGATTCGAGACCCTGGAACGGAAGAGCATTTAATAAGAGTACAAGAATTAACCGAAGTTCTGATCAAAGCACATAATAAGAAAAATAACCTTCAATTGGAACAAAATTATATCAACAATGTTATTCATTCGAGTATATTACATGACATAGGTAAGGCGGGTATGCCAGAAGGAATCTTATACAAACCAGGTGTACTGACTTCTTATGAAAGAAAAATAATTGAAATGCATCCGTTAATAGGCGCAGATATTTTAAATAAAATGTCTAAGGAAATCAATTATGACTTTATTAAGAGTATGGAAGTAGCCGAAAATATCATTTTGTATCACCATGAAAAATGGGATGGCACTGGATATCCTTTTAATTTAAAAGGTGAAAAAATCCCTCTTGAAGCAAGAATCGTATCAATAGTGGATGTATTCGATGCATTAACCACTCGTAGACCTTATAAAGATTCGTGGTCAAAAGAAAAAGCATTATCATTTATTGATGAAAACAAGGGAAAACATTTTGATCCATCAATTGCTGAGACTTTTATAAGCATGTTTTAGTCGTAACTAGTAATATTAAGCGTTCTTAACTTGGATTGATGATAGATAAAATCTAAATGACTTCTGAATATATAGAAAATCCTTTCGAAAATCTTGGAGTATCCTTGTGAGTCGATTAAACGGATATCTTTTGATAATTGATTTTTGCACATGCGTTTTCCTCCTTGGATTGTGGTTTGTTCCATTTTGATCTTCCATCTGCCCTTTATATATGGATTAGCGACTTAAAAAGAGACATGCTAAGTAAATTTTTTTAAAGTTTTATTTTGGTTCAGGTTTTATCTTGTTAATGTTCTAGTTTTTTAGGCTTTTCTGTCGTTCAGTTTCGAATACTACATTCTCTCCATTGATTGAATGTTTATTAGTTTATTAATCAAAAAGAAAAAATCGGTTCAGTTCTTTTAAGGGAACTGAACCGATTTTTTTCTTTTGGTTGTTTATTGTTTTGTTTTTAATGTCTTTAAAAAAAATGGAAGAAGTGTGCGGCTTGCCACGATATTCTTTTTCTTATATGTAATCTCTGTTTTATCTCTGTAGTAATCTCTGGTATTGCTTCCCTCAAATTGACGGGTTACAGTCCATCATTTTGAAGGAATGGGATCATGTAATTTGACGGGTGACCCTCGTCTGATTGACCAGTTAGCTCGACAATTTGTGTAGCTGTTGATTATGTAGTATGTACGGTGTTTTTGACTGCCTTCCACTGTTTTTGGGGCAGTTTATTATTTTGAGGCAAAATCGAACTCGGAGATCTTAAATAACTTCTTGCTAAGCTAAGCAACGGCAGGTTTTGATTATCTTGTTAAATACATTCTCTTTTTAATGACTTAGCAAGAATAAATTTTGAGTTGGAACAAAGTCAAGCACACACCTACCCCCAGGAGGAAACTTTTGTTATCGGTCAAAACTAAAAAATGATGCTTTCAATTCAGTCATCTCGCTCTTGATAGAAGCTTACTCCACTTCGAATGACGAGCAACTTTACCCCGCCATATAGAGAATATGGGAATTATTATGAGTATACAAAATTTGTAATATTGTTTAAACTTAATCTAAGTAAAGGACAATTGGACTATTGTTGGAATTACTTATGATACATATTACATAGTTGCGAGGAGAAATATCCATGTCATTGTTTAATGGAAAACTAAAAAAAGAGGCAATTTCTGAATACGAAACAGCGTTTAAAAATCATGAAAAAAGTATGAGTATTGTAGTAAAAGAATCTGAAACACTTCAGAACAATAAAACATATCTAAAACGAACTATTGATGCTTCATGGGAATACTTAAATAGCATGAAAAATAAGCCTGAAGAATTAATCATTAAAGTTGATAAAATACGAATTGAGTTTAAGAAATTTGAAAATGCACTTAAACAAATTGAGCAAGAGTTTGATAAAACATTAAAAACATCTACAGGATTAGGTGCAGCTGGTGCAGCAGCAGGGGCTGGTGTTGCAGCATTTGGGCCTTCTGCAGCAATGGCAGTTGCAATGACTTTTGGAACTGCTTCAACGGGTACAGCAATTACTGCTTTAAGTGGGGCAGCTGCAACAAATGCAGCGCTTGCATGGTTAGGTGGAGGTGCGCTTGTTGCTGGAGGCGGTGGCATGGGCGCGGGCTCAGCATTTTTAGCTTTAGCAGGTCCCGTAGGATGGGCAATCGGTGGTACGGCACTAGCAGGAGCGGGGTTATTTGCAAGAAGTAAGAATAAAAAAGTTGCTGATGAAGCATTTTCAAAAGCTAGAGAAATTAAAGAACATACAAATATGTTAAAAGCAACAACTGAAGAGATTAAAAGAACTGCAACATTAGTTTCCGAAACAAATTTTGAATTACAGCAGTTACATGAAAATGTACAAGCTTTAACAAGTCCTTACCAGCATGATGTAAAGAAATTTCAAGATAATAATGCACTTATGTCAATAATGCTAGTTTTAATCAATAATACAAACTCTGCTGCACAGTTAATTAACAGACCGATTGGCGCACAAAGCTAGGAGAGGTACTATGACAACCTTTACGGAATACATCGATGTTAAGTACGGAAATGATCTACAAGACATCCAAAATGAAAATATAAATCCTTCCCATATAAATGAATTACTCAATCAATATAAAGAAGTTGTCCTCACAAATATTATTCAACAATTTGGATTAGGCCCTATCTTTGATCTATATAAACGTGGTGGAAATGTGACTACAATGCATAACGCAGAAAAGTATATTTTCGCGAATGCAGAAGACGAGCGACGTTATATGCAAAATTATTCACAAGATTTAAGAAAAGAGCTTTATGAAAAAGATTTTAAACAAAATCGAAAAAAAGCATTTCAAGATAATAATGTAATGGTGGATGATTATACCGGGAAAACATTAAATAAAGATGGTCGTACCCACCGAGATCATATTGTATCTGCTAGTGAAATACAGCAAAATAATGCAGCGCGTCTCTATATGTCTGACCAAGCCCGAGGTGAAATGGCAACAAATGAAAAAAACCTTGCATGGACTGATGGTAGCTTGAACCAGTCAAAAGGGGAACACGACTTAGTTAAGTGGATGAATAAAGACAACAAGAAAGATTCCTCAAAGACCAATGCAGAGTACTATGATATTGATCAAGATAAGGCGACTGCAAAACATCAAGAAGCTAAAGAGTATATTGACGGTGAAATAAAGAAAGCGAAAACTGACTATTACATCAAAAATGTGACGAGTACTGGAGTTGCACAAGGATTTGCAATGGGGCAAAAACAGGCTATAGGTTTAGTAATCTATGAATTCCAAGATGCATTAATGATTGAAATGAAAGCATACTTCAAGAAGTATAAAACATTACAAACCATTGAAGATAAAATAAAAGGATTCCAACAAGCTTGTAAAAATATAACGAAACATATGATCTCAAAAGCAAAGAAAATATTAGTTTCCTTTGCAGATGGTTTTATTAGTGGATTCATAGGAAATTTAATTACTATATTTATCAATACATTTGCCACAACTGCCAAAAATGTCGTGCGTATTTTAAATGAAGGTGTCCATGCTTTAATAAAAGCAGTCAAGATTTTAATTAAACCACCTAAAGAAATGACTAAAAAAGAGGCATTACTAGAAGCTTCAAAAATTATTTCTGCGTCTGTGATTACGACAATTGGTGTTATTCTAACCGAAGCTTTTGTTACGTACTTAAAAACGACACCATTTGCTCCTTTTGCACATTTAATTGGAGGGTTATTAGGGGGCATACTTACAGGTATCGTTTCGGCAACCGTTGTTTATGCTATTGATCATTACGCGGAAATATTAGATAAATTAAAAGGAATGATGGACCTATTAGTCTATGATTTAAAAGTTAGTGCTGCGGAAATTAGAAACAATTATTACTCTGCAATACAAATATTAGATCAGGAATTCCAAGAAGTACTTAAGAAAATATACATCGAGTATGAAGAGTTACATTTGCTAACTAGGAATGCATACAACACAAACCTTTCGGCAACAGAACTTTCGCAAAATAGCATTAAACTCGCTAAGAAGTTAAATGTAAAAGAAGAAAAGATACTAAGAACGAAACAAGATGTACTAAATTTCTTTAACAATTAGCACTTAATAAGCAAAAGAAAAGGCTGCCAAATAATCAAGGCAGCCATTTTAATAATAAGTTAATTGCATTGTTAGGAGGATTTATAAATTCACATGAATCTTTTTAATAACTATTACTCTGTTTCTGCAATTGTAGAAGAATTATTTGTTGTAGCTGATTCTTCAACTGTTGGACCATCAACAGTATCTACATATAACCACCAACTACCACCGATTTTCTTTAATACGAATTTTGCCTTGCCATCCTTTGTTAAGTACTCGCCTTCTTTAAGTGGTATAAGGGCCAAGTAGCTACCTGATACTGGGTATTCAACTGAAGAGTAAATTGATTTAAATGCTTTTTTCAATTGTACTAAATCATTTTCTCTTAAAAAGTCGTATAAATACCTCGCTGCTTGATACTTATTGACACCATCTATCTCTTCAAGCCTTCTAGTACTGTACTTCATCTGCATAGAAGTATTCACCAAAACCGTTTAAATCATATTAGCAAACTGAGAACGGTTAATAGGTTTGTTAGTATACATGTTACCATCTTTGTAATGTGAGGAAATTTGAATAAGTTATATCTCGATTTTGGTAGAGGAATTGTCCTACCTCTTTTTCTATTAATCAAAAAAATTTATATCAATGTCTCTTTTTTTGTGTCTAAAACCTATATAAATAAGAGAAGGGGAGCAAAAGGAAAATCTTTGGTTAAAGAGTATGTAGGGGATGGGTCTCTTTTAAATGAAACTTGATCAAACAAAATGGTATTGAATTAACTACCAAAGGAGTCAAATGACTTTCATTGTCAGCCTGACGAAATGGAGTTGAAACATTTTCAGGAACCAACTCGCAAAACTGACAATCACGATTTCTACAACAACTTGACGACCGCAATAACAAGAGACTTAATAAAAGAATAAAAAAGAGAAAGACTGTCGAGAAACATCTCGACCCCTTCTCTGAAATTATGGAGTATTTAAATGCACAGACAGATGAGCTGTAGATTTGTATGCATAGGCAATTTTAGTAGAATTTCTAAGTGTCGTATATTCGTTTAACATTTTATCAAGGCTTTGGCTAATTTCAATGGTTGTTGGATGGGATAAACCTTTTTCCATTCCACTTTTTATTAATTCAGCTCTAACTTTTTCTATTTCCTTTAGACAATTTATTTCTTCTAACGTATTGTTCATTAAATTAGTATTATCTCCTATTACGTTCTATGGTGTAAGTATACAAAAAGTAAAATATAAATGTATACATTATTTTGGAATTAATTGAACATTTTTTGAAATAATTCCCTTCTTTAAAGTACTTTGAGGAATGCTTTTTTAAAATCTAAATGATGGAATGATTTACAGGTAACGTGTCCACGGCAATATGTATTCTATCAAAGATATTTATCCGTCCTACAAAGTCTCTATACAGATCGTGACGGCGCTATGCAAATTGCCCCTCAATTAAAAAGTACAAATTTCTAATACTTCAAATTAAACGTCAAAATCCATTATTATCAATGGTTTTGGCGTTTTTACTTTTTCGTTTACTTTCTATAACTCAACAACATTGTGGTCGATAACAGGTCCAATTCAAAGTTTACATCCAATGATAAAACACGTAAAAAGTGTAAGCCCATTTCCTATATTAATTTGTAGTTATATTGTCTAAAAAGTAAAAAAGAAACTTCATACAAATTGAATATTGTACACGTCAAACAATTTAATTAATATTGTGAATATATAGAAAATTGTAGAATAATAGGTTTTGATAGAGAAAAGTAAGTTTTTAATGATACAAGGATTGAATGTTCCTTGTATGTAGAAGAGCATTTTTAGGTAGGATGAGGGATCAGTTTTAGAATATAAACAAATTATTTCCAACTGTACATGTGGTGCTCTTTTTTAAGAAAACCATTTGGAAGTTGGGGGAAGAAGTGTGATAAAAATATCAAGTTTTTAAGGAGGGAAAAGTATGGTTAGTAAACAGAGGAATTCTTTAGGAAAGTTTGAAAGTAAGTTGAAAAAAGAAGATGTAATTGTTGTAGATGCTAAGGCCGCTAAGCGAACGGTTTTCGTTACGTCTCTTGGTAACGCAATCGAATGGTTTGACTTCGGTGTCTATGCATATTTAGCGGTTACTATTGGGAAAGTCTTTTTTCCTGAGATTGATCCTTCCTATCAATTAATCTATGCATTTGCCACATTTGCCATTGCCTTTATCGCCCGGCCAATCGGTGGTTATGTATTTGGGATGTTGGGAGATCGAGTTGGACGAAAGAAAATCCTTGCTCTTACTTTAATTATGATGGCCGCCTCTACATTATTTATCGGTCTGATTCCAAGCTATTCGACTATAGGTGTAGCAGCTCCTATTTTGCTACTGATTGCTAGATTAGTCCAAGGATTTTCAACTGGAGGCGAGTATGCGGGAGCTATGACTTACATAGCAGAGTCAACTCCTGATAAAAAGCGCGGTTATTTAGCGAGTGGTTTAGAAGTTGGAACTCTCGTAGGTTTCTCTGTCAGCGCTGCATTAGTTACTTTATTGACGTTCATCTTAGGTCCTGAAAAGATGGTTGAATGGGGTTGGAGAATTCCATTTTTGATTGCCGGTCCTTTAGGAATCATTGGTTTTTATTTACGTTCCCGTCTAGAGGAAACGCCTGCATTTAAGGCTATGGAAGAAGTGAAAGAAGAAGAAAGTCATCAGGTTTCTATTAAAGAAATTTTGACAAATCATTGGAAACCTCTTCTGATTTGTATTGGAATTGTATTGTTTTATAACACAGCGCTCTATATGGTTCTCACTTATATGCCATCTTATTTAACTCAAGAGCTTGGCTATGGTGAAACAAAAGGATTAGCGTATTCTCTTCTTGTGATGGTTTTAATTATTCCAATCATTTTGGCAGCGGGTTATTGGAGCGATCGAATTGGACGCAATCGCATTGTGATAGGAGCATTAATCGGGACTATTTTACTTAGTATACCTGCATTTATCATGATGGGTACTGGCCATGATTTTGTTGTCTTTTTAGGATTATTTATCCTAGGAATCATGCTTGCTGCTTTCCAAGGAACGCTTCCAGCAACATTACCATCTTTATTCTTTACAGAAGTACGATACGGGTCACTCGCGATTACTTATAACATTTCTACCTCTCTATTTGGTGGAACAACACCACTTGTTATTGCTTCGTTAGTTAGTATGACGCATAATAGCATGGTTCCTGCGTATGTATTAATGGTTGTTTGTGTAATCGGACTTGTCGTAGTTGGCTTTTTCGTTAAAGAAACAGCTGGAAGATCGTTACGTGGTTCGGCTCCAACTGTTGAACATGCAAGTGAAATTAATGAACTATTAAAAAATCCAGATAAAGCGCTTTGGTGGAAAGAAGAATTGCCATCAGAAAAAGTGGTTGAAAGTGAGTATAAGGAACACGCAACAGTAAAATAATAAAAAATTGAAACACCTTGTAAAAGATTGGAATTCTCTTTTATGAGGTGTTTTTCATTTTGTGTTTTATGGGTTAAAAATTATTTTTTAATAATAAATGCAGAGAAATTCTAAATTCTGAATTATTTTTCTATATTGAGAATTGTATAAATTGATAGAAAAGTATAATATAAGGTTACAAAAACTACCAAGCGATTGATTCTTCGGAATGTTATAAATATTTATTCCTCTTGGTTTCAAAACTAAATACTCTTTTTAATATGTTGGACATCTAAGAAAATCTAAAAATGATTATATTCGAAAGGAGAGAAAGTTAAGATGCTATATGTTCGTGATATTACGGAACTTCCTCTACTAAAAACCTCCAAAGTAAAATCAGGTAAAGACGTTTTAGGTAACAAGTTAATTGAATGGGTTTCAGTTATTGAAAGTCCTGTTGAGAACTTTGTCAGAGAAAATGAATTTGTACTTACTACAGGGATAGGCTGTCATGAGGATTTAGATATTCTATTAGAATTTGTAAAAGATGTATATGATTCTGGTGCATCCGCATTAGCTATTGCTACCGGTCGCTATATATTTGAAATTCCTGATGAAATCATTCAATTTGCAGAAGAAAGAAATTTTATTTTAATAGAAATCCCGTGGGAGATTCGCTTTGCTGATATTGTTCATGAAGTAATGCGAGAATTAAATCAGATTCAACAAAATGATTTAAAACGATCAAAAGATGTACATCAAAATTTAATTCAAATGATTTTAGATGGTAAACATATCGGGGAAATTTCAAATTATGTAGAAGAAGAGCTGGGTCTTCCCATTTTAATATTAAATGAGAAAGGAAGTCCGACAGCTGGCAGTGCTAATCCAACAAAGGTTTTTAGTATACGAAATCGATTAATTAGGATGCATCAAAATAAGAAAGCTTCCCAACATCCATTACACTCTAAAATGAAAACAATATCAGACGAAGATTCGAACTTGTATCACTTGTCAATTCAAACAAATGGAGTACATGAAGGTGAAATTTGCGTACTAACTGATTTAGAGTATCAGTTGAATCAGCAGGACATACATATTATTGAACATGCTATGATGGCTAGTGCATTATGGTTTTCTCGAAATAGTGTTGTAACGAGAGCTGAAATGCGTTTACAAAATGATTTTCTATTAAGGCTGATTAAGGGGGAAAGTCTGTCCGAGGAATATAAAAACGCAAAGGCGGAACAGTTTCAATACAATTTGAATACCGACTATGATTGTATTATTGGATATCCTGAGAATTTGGAATCCTTAATGGAAAGTGATTCCAAAAAGCAACCATTAAAATATAATTGGCTAGAAAAAATGATTGTTTATTTAAAAGAAGAATTAATCTTTGCAGCTGAAGTTGTTAAACATCAAATGTTATTTGCTTATGAAGGAAATCAAATCATCATTTTTCTAGAAGTAAAGAAAGAATCCTCTTCTGATTCAGTTAATCATTTTTTAGATTTGGTTGAACGAAGGTTAAATCATTTATTTCCTAGCGTAACTTTTTCATGGGGAATCGGAAAATATAAAGAAGAGAATCAAGATTTCTCTCATAGTTTCAAAAAAGCGAAAGCGGCATTGGACATGGGAAGGAAGCAAATTGGGATTGGTAAACGAGTAAACTTTGATGAAACTCGCATGAATCGGTTATTACTCAATTTGGCGATCAATGCAGAAGTGAAAGAAATCATGGCTGCCACGATTTTACCGTTAGTTGAATATGACGAGAAGCGGGATATGGATTTAATTAATACGTTCATAGGCTATAACCGAAATAGTGGGAATGTAAGTCAAACTGCACGCGACCTTAACCTTCACCGTCAGTCCCTTCTATACAGGTTAAGAAAAATTGAATCTTTAACTGGACTATCACTCGTGAATCCGGATGATCTCTTCCTATTGGATTTTAGTATTCGCGTATGGTCAACAGGTGTTATTAAGAGGGAACAAATCAATACAGACCTTTCGAATATTGATGGGTTGTAAAGATATAGAAATAAGTCTGAGCTAGGACATAAGTAGAATATTAGAAAAACACTAATATTTATAATAAGTTTAATACTTTACTCGATGGGTGACTACATGTTAATAAGTTTTAGCCACTCTCCAGAAACCGCGGCCTACCACTGTAAGCCGCGCAATATCTCCGGAACGTTTAGAAGGATATATTTTATGTGAGCGGTCCTTACACAAAGCACATAGACAAGTCGAAAAGACATGTTTCAACATGGCTTTGCGGCTTGTGTGCTTAGACCGCTCTCACCAGATACTAGATCAGATTCTTTATTAGAATAAACTTTTAGCAAGTTTGCACGGATCGCATTAACAACCAACAACAAACAAACACCATTTCTCTATGAGAAGTGGTCTTTTTAATTTTACCCCAACCTCAGACTCTCTTTTATACACTTTTCTGTAAAAAAGAAAAAGGTGCACCTGTATGATTCAAAATTGTATAAAAGAAACTTCAGAAAATTCATACACATTATCGGATGTTTTATAAAATCCTTCTCTTTATAATGAAATCAACAAAGGTTACTAAAAAACAAAACAATATTTATATGCTGAAATGAGGGATTATGATGTTGCCATTTAGTTTAAAAGAGTATAAAAACCGTTTAGATCAAACAAAACGAAGTATGTTGGAAAGAGGAATTGAAGTATTAATTGTTACAAACCCTGCAAATATGAATTACCTTTCAGGATATAATAGCTGGTCATTTTACGTTGACCAAATGCTAATCGTTATTGTTGATGAGGATCAGCCAATTTGGATTGGAAGAAAAATGGATGCCAATGCTGCAAAAGCGACTACATGGCTTTACCACGAAAATATTATTCCTTATCCAGAAGATCATGTTCATTCTAAAACAAAACATCCTAGTGAATTTGCTGCAAAAATATTAACGCAAATTGGCCAATCAAACCGCCGAATTGGAATTGAAATGGACTCTTATTATTTTTCAGTACAATCCTACGAATGTTTGAAAAAGAATCTTCCAAATGCAAAATTCTCAGATGCTAGTTTACTAGTTAACTATGTACGACTGATTAAATCTGATGCAGAAATTGAATTTATTAAGCGAGCATCAAAAATTGTTGAAGTCGGCATGCAAAGAGCAGTGGATTCGATTCAAGAAGGTGTTAGAGAATGTGATGCAGTTGCTAATATCTATCAATCATTAGTTCGCGGAACAGATGAGTTTGGTGGAGATTATCCTGCCATCGTACCAATGCTTCCAGCTGGAGAAAATACATCGACTCCACATATCACTTGGACAGATAAAAAATATAAAGATAATGAAATGGTCATTATTGAAATTGCAGGATGTTACCAACGCTACCATTCTCCACTAGCACGTACAGTTTCACTAGGTAAGCCAAGCCAAGAAGCGTTAGATGTTTCAAAAATTGTAGTTGAAGGATTAAACGTTGCGCTCGACGTGGTAAAGCCAGGAGCTACTTGTGAAGATGTAGAAATGGCATGGTCAAATGTAATTTCTAAGCATGGAATCGTCAAAGATTCAAGAGTTGGTTATTCTATGGGCTTAAATTATCCGCCAGATTGGGGCGAGCATACAGCAAGTATTCGTCGAGGGGATCTTACAGTGTTACAACCAAACATGACGTTTCATTTAATACCGGGACTATGGTTTGACAACTACGGAATTGAGATCAGTGAATCCTTTAGAGTAACTGAGACTGGCTGTGAAGTGCTAGCTGACTTTAAACGAGAATTGATTGTCAATGAAGACCGAAATATTCGAATTTAATATATAAAACTACTCCAAATTCCTAATACGGAATATTTCAGCAAGGAGGTAAATTTCTAATGTTAGTTTTAAATGATCTTGTCGATGAGGCAAAGGCGATCGAAGACAAGCTTGTAAGTTGGAGAAGACATCTTCATGAAAACCCTGAATTAAGTTTTCAAGAATTCAAAACTTCTCAGTTCGTTGCAGAAACATTGGGTGAAATAGAGGGCGTGTCTATTCAAACAAATGTCGCGAATACAGGGATTGTCGCAACTATTTCAAATGGTGAAGGAAAAACGGTCGCTATTCGTGCTGATATGGATGCCTTGCCGATAGTGGAAAAAAACGAACACGGTTTTCAATCGAATAATCCTGGTGTTATGCATGCTTGTGGCCATGACGCGCATACTGCAATTTTGCTTGGCGTTGCAAAGGTTCTTGCGAAAAAAGCAAAAGAAGGATTATTTACAGGGACAATCAAACTAATTTTCCAACCTGCAGAAGAAGCAACAGATGAAGAAGGACTTTCTGGAGCACCAAGAATGATGCAAGAGGGAATATTGGAGAATGTAGAGTCTATTATTGCTCTACACATGTGCCCTTGGGAACCTGTACAGACAATTCAAATGAATGACGGTTATAGTATGGCAAACGTTGATGTATTCCACGGGAAAATTAGAGCAACAGGTGGACATGGCGGGTATCCTCATTTAGGTACTGACCCAATTTGGATGCTAGGATCTTTCCTTCAAGCATTTTATGGAATCATCTCTAGGAAAGTATCGGCGCTAGATACCGCTGTTGCAAGTATTGGTCAAATACAGACGGGTACTGCAAGTAATATCATTCCTGAAGAAATATCGATTACGGGTACATTAAGAACTTATTCTCCTGAAGTAAGAGATCAGCTTGCAAACGAAGTAGAGCAAGTATTTAAAGTGGTTGAGCCACTTGGGGGATCTTATACATTTGAAGTTGAACGGGGAGAGCCTGCATTAAACAATGATCCAAAAGTAAATGAAATCATAAAAAATACAGCAAAAGAATTATATCCAGAGATGAAGATCATTCAAAAACCATTTGGACTTGGCGGAGAAGATTTTGGTTATATGACAAGACAGATTCCAGGGGCTATGTTCTTCCTTGGATGTGCAATTGCGGATGGGATTTCACGAGACTTGCATACCAATATTTTTGATATCGATGAGCGATGTCTACCAATCGGTGTATCAATTCTAACTGCATCTGCTCTTAATCTATTAAAGCAAAATTAAACTGCCACTTAAAATTTCTAAGGAAAGGTGTGTGTGTGATGAAAACAGAGCTACTTGGGATGGGCATGTACATTGCAGGTGAATGGATTACGAAAGAGGAGACGATTCCTGTTTTGAATCCACAAGACAATTCATTCATTACAAGTGTTCCTGCTGCATCGGCTGAAGATATGCTTTTTGCCATTGAAAAAGCAAAAGAGGGTGCAAAAATTGCTGCTGCAATGCCAGTTCACCAAAGAATTAGCATTTTAAACAAGGCAGCCAATTATATCAATGAAAATAAAGAAGAATATGCCATAACGATTGCTGAAGAAGGGAGTAAAACCATTCTTCAAGCTCGAGCTGAAGTAAAACGCTGTATTCAAACATTACAAATTTCAGCAGAAGAAGCAAGACGTATTCAAGGAGAAACGATTCCTTTCGATCAAAGAGAAGGCAGTGAAAATCGCGTAGGTTATTACTACAGGTTCCCAATTGGGATTATTGCGGCCATCACACCATTTAATGACCCACTTAACTTAGTTGCACACAAAGTCGGTCCTGCCATCGCATCAGGTAACGCAATTATTGTTAAACCTGCAACTGCTACACCTTTAAGTGCTCTTCTTCTTGCAAAAGCATTTGAAGCAGCGGGATTGCCACCTAAAGTTTTCTCTGTAATTACAGGACACGGTGGGGAAATAGGCGACATTTTAATCACTCATCCAGACATTCGAATGGTTTCATTTACAGGAGGCCTTGAAACTGGGGAGAATATCGCACATAAAGCTGGTTTGAAAAAGATTAGCATGGAGCTTGGATCCAATTCGCCTGTCATCGTTTTGAAGGACGCCGATTTCGAAGATGCGGTTGAATCTACTGTTTCGGGAGCATTCTATGCAGCGGGTCAAAATTGCCTTGGAGTTCAGCGTGTTTATATCGAACGTGATATTTACGATGAATTTTGTTCAAGCTTCGTTGCTCGGACTAAAAACTATCAAGTTGGCGATAAAATGCTAGAAACAACAGATATGGGTCCGTTGATCAGTGAAAAGGAAGCTATTCGAGTAGAAACTTGGGTAAATGAAGCGGTTAGTAAAGGAGCAAAAATTCTAACTGGTGGTAAGCGTCAAGGTGCGTTTTATTCGCCGACAGTCTTAGTTGATGTTCCAGAAGATTGTACGATCGCGCAGCAAGAAGTGTTTGGACCAGTTGTTTTACTATATTCAGTTGATGATTTTGCTTCTGCTATTGAAAAGTCAAACGCTGTAAATTATGGATTACAAGCGGGTATCTTCACGAGAGATATTGAAAGAGCCTTCGAAGCAATCGAAAAAATGAATGTTGGCGGCATTATGATTAATGATAGTAGTGATTATCGCATTGATGGTATGCCATTTGGCGGGGTTAAAGGATCTGGCCTTGGTAGAGAAGGTGTGAAATTTGCAATCCAAGAGATGACAGAGCCAAAAGTAGTTAATTTTAAGTTGAATTATAAAAGAACGGTTTAAATTCCAAATGCGCGAGATCTATTCTCAGACAAAATAAATGAAAGTTTGCTTGAACGAAAAATTACAAAATGACATCTGGAGGGAAATTATTATGACTTTATCAGTAATCGAAAATGGACAAAAAAGATACGAAGAATTAGCAGAATTGGATAAAAAGCATTTCTTTCATCCATCAACATCTTTTAAACTGCAAAAAGAGCAAGGCCCTGGATTAGTATTCACAGAGGGTAAAGGAATCTACTTAAAAGATGTTAGAGGAAAAGAGTACATTGATAGTTTATCTTCTCTTTGGAATGTAAACATCGGCCATGGAAGAGCTGAACTTGGTGAAGCAGCAGCAGAACAAATTAAAAAACTAGCATTTAGTTCGACGTTTGCAGGAAACAGTCATGAATCTGTTATTCAATTAGCAGCGAAAGTTGCAGAATTGGCACCGGGAGATTTAAATTATACATTCTTCACTTCAGGTGGATCGGAATCGAATGATACAGCATTTAAAACAGCTCGTTATTATTGGAAGATGAAAGGCCGCCCAAGTAAAAAGAAAATTATTTCTCGTACAAAATCTTATCATGGAGTATCTGTCGGTGCATCAGCTGCAACAGGATTAGCACCATTTAGAGATTTCCCATCATTAGCACCAGATTTCCATTATGTTGATTCTTCAATTGAAGCGATTAAAGAAATGATTGAACGTGAAGGAGCAGAAACGATTGCTGCCATTATTTCAGAACCAGTTCAAGGTTCTGGCGGTGTAAACTTACCACCAGAAAACTTCTTTAAAGAGCTACGTGAAATCTGTGACCAAAATGAGATTTTGTTAATCGTTGATGAAGTAATTAATGGATTTTATCGTACAGGTACTAATTTTGGTATTGATAACTTTGGAATTGTACCTGACATTATGTGTATTGCGAAAGGGATTTCTAGTGGTTATGCACCAATTGGCGGAATGATCATTACTGACCGTTTAAAAGAGGAGTTAACAGATTTAACAGATGGTGTATTCATGCACGGTTATACGTACAGCGGTCATCCAATGTGTAGTGCAGTAGCTCTTAAAAACCTAGAGTTAATTGAGCAAGAAAAGTTAAATGAAAATGTAAACTTGATGGGTGCAGAGTTACTAAAAGGATTCCAGTATTTACAGCAAACACACGGTGGCATCGGTAATATCCGCCAAATTGGTTTACTCGGTGCATTTGAGTTCTTTAAAGATGAAGAATCAAAAACAAGATATGACGAACCGTTTGCTCCGA